>NZ_JBJJMM010000024.1:0-97041 GCF_046231795.1 Pseudomonas sp. KCJK9016
ATACGGCCTTTTCGTGTGTCTGGCGTTTATTTGCTTGGGTGTTTGGCCTGCAGTTCCTTGGCCGCAGCGAGGTGTTTTTCCAGAGCCGGGAGCATTTTCTGGGCGAAACCTTTCAATTCGCTGGCGCCTTTGACCTTGTCGTCGGTCACGGTATTGGCTTCTTTCTTGAACAGCTCGATGGTTTCCTCATGAGCCTTGACCTGATTGTTGGCGTAGGCCGCATCGAAGGACTCATCGCGCATGTCGAGGATTTTCTCCTTGGCTTGTTTCACCAGAGTGGTGGAATCCGGGACCTTGATGTCATGGGCCTGGGCAATGGCCGCCAGTTCATCGTTGGCCTTGCTGTGGTCGGTGATCATCATGTTGGCGAAATCCTTGATGTCCGCCGACTGGCTCTTTTCCAGCGCGAGACGACTGGTTTCGATCTCGGCGATGCCGCCGGCTGCCGCGTTATCGACAAAGCTGTTGGAGGTGGCGGCGAAAGCACCGTTCACGCCGGTGCTCAAGGCGATGGCGAGGGCAAGGTGACGCAGGTTGAATCCGTCCATTGATGTTTCTCCACGCAGGTTTTTGTAGGTGTCATTCAATGGAGGGAAGCGGGGGAAGGAAGGTTTTATCGTATTTGCGTCAGGGCGACGAACGGCTGTCGCCGGTTTGCCGCAGGGGTCGACAGAAGGGGGGCGGACGGGCCATTCTGGAGCCGGTAGCGCAATCAGTGGCGCTCGCCCTCGATCAATTATGGAGGTGTTTTATGCCGGTTCCCCACGATCTTTATCAGGATCTGAACATCACGAAGGAAAAGATCCAGCAGATACGCTCTCAGGACCCGCATCTGGATGCACTGATCAACAAATACCTGCTGGCGGACAAAGACGTCGTCGAGGCTGAGAACGCAACATCGAATGCGCCGAGCGACGATGTCTTGCGCAAGCTGAAAGAAACCCGCGTGTACGTCAAGGATCAGATTGTCGCGCAATTGCAGCCGCATCTCTGACCCGTGGTCGATCTCCCGGCCGCCGGGCGGATCCATTGAAACGATTCCCGCGATCGGCACCTCGAAAGCTCAGAGTCCATTGTCATCGACTCCCTTGCGAGGTGCCTCATGAGCGATACCCGATTCCCCAGTGAAGAGCAGGGCGCATTCGACCCGGTTCCCACCCATCCCGAGCGCAACAGCCCGGCGCACACGACTGCGAATCCCGAGGCAGAGCCGACGGAAGACGAATTGCCGGAAGACGAAGATCCCGACAAGTTCGATCGATCCGGCAACTGATTGCCCGCTATCGCCGGTCGGGGTTCACTTCAAGGCAGTCTCCAGGGGCATCCGCGCCATGTGCGTCGCCTTGAGCGAGCCGAAATACAGCCAGTCGCCATACTCGCGCGCCGTGGTGATCGGCGAGTAGTTGCCAGGGCCGCCATCCTGCAGATTGGCGATCACTTTGCCGTCCGGATCCAGCCCCAGGACAAAGGCGCGCTTCTCCACCGGTTTGGGCAGCACCGTCATGGCCCGAACGATCATCTTGCGCACGAACGGGTGTCCGGCGGTGCCATCGAGCAACGGATTGCGCGGTGTGTACAGCGCCACCCAGAAGCGGTCGCGGCCATTGAACGCGAGGTTATCCGGCAGGCCCGGCAGGTTGTCGATGAACAGGTCATGGGTGCCGGCCTTCGGTCCGGTCAACCAGTAGCGGCTGATGCGATAGGCGCCGGTTTCGTTGACCAGCACATAGGCGTCATCCGGGCCGAGGGTGACGCCGTTGGCGAACTCCAGCCTGTCCAGCAGGACACTGGTCTTGCCGGTCTGGAAGTCATAGCGCAGCAAGCGGCCGTCGCCACCATGCTCGATGATCGCTTCGCCGTCGTGGCCGTAGCCCCAGCGACTGCTGGCATCGCTGAAGTAGGCGTAATGCCCGGACTTGTCGATGGCCACATCGTCGGTGAAACCGAATTTCAACCCGTTGGCTTCAGTGGTCAGCGCGGTCAGCCGGCCCTGGGCATCGAGGGACAGCAAGCCTTTCACGGCGTCGGCAATCACCAGCAAGCCATTGGGATGCCGCGCCAGCCCGAGCGGCCGGCCGCCCGTGTCGGCGAGCACCTGGCGTTGCTGGCCGTCGAGGCTGGTGCGAAGCAGGCGCCCGTCGTGCAGGCCGGTGATCAGAAAGTCGTTTTCCAGCAGCAGGGCTTCCGGACCTTCGATGTCACTCGGGCCAACCTGCTTTACACCTTTGAGACGCTGGTTGTCCGCGTAGCGGCCTTCGGAGAGTGACGGGGCCATTTGTGGCGTCCATGCCACGGGCTCGACTTTGGTCGGCATCAGCAGCAGGAAGGCCAGAATCAGTATCACCAGCAACAGGATCAGATGGCGCAGCTTCACACGTGGGCTCCTGCAAGTGAAAGGTGTCGGGTCGCCCTGTCGCGCAGGGCCAGCATGGAGGCGGCCGACTCGCGTTCGATACGACGCTTGAGCAACAGCTGATTGGCGATGCGCATGCCCAGACTTTCGAAACGGTAATCCAGCGTGCGCACGAACCGTGTGCCGTCGTTATGGGCCGAGCATTCATAGGTCAGCAGCAGAGACAGGCCATGATCGCCCTGAGCCCGTGCACACCAGCGCCGGCCCGGCAGGTATTCGGTCACCTCCCAGCTCAGATGCCCTTCGCGGCCACCGGCGTGAATGTCTTCCTCGAAACGCGCGCCGGCATGCAGCGGGCCGGCTGGGCCGTCGATCTTCAGCGAAGACGGATGCCACTCCGGCCAGCGGCTGACCGTGGCGGCGTAGGCGAGTACGGCAATCGGCTCGCCGGTAATGTCGATCGGGTGCTGCATGCGGGTCATGGGCGTTCTCGAATCGGTCAGAGGGACGGGTTCCGGCTCCCAATAGAGGGTGCCGAACAGGTAATCCATCAGCGGCAACACGATATTGAAATTGCGCTCCTGCATGCGTTCGCGGCGATGGTGCAATTCGTGCAGACGACGCATCTGACGAATCCACGGCAGACGACTCAGGGGATGTGCTTGCGGCAGGTGTTCACAGGCGTGAAACACCTCATAGGTCAGATAACCCAGCACCATGCAGCCGCCGAACAGCCCGGCGACATTGGCGTTGACCTGTGCGAACAGCCACCACAGGGGCAAGGTGATCACCAGGGTGTGTACCACGATCAGCCATGCCGGAAACAGGATCACCCGCCAGTCGCGGGCGCTGTCCCAGGTCATGTGGCCGGGGGTGAAGAAACTGTGATGGTCGCCGGCATGGCGGGCGTAGAACATCCTGGCGAAGGCTTTTTTGTGATGCCCGAGGTGGCGATGCACCACGTACACACCGAAATTGAAGAACAGCAAAGTCAGCGGCACCGTCAGCCATTCCAGCACACGCACCTGCTGCACGCTGCTCCAGAACGCGCCGATGGCCAGCACGCCGAACAGCAGCACGAAGGCGCCGTGCAGCCATGGGTTGTACAGCGGATGAATCGCCGCACGGTAGCGGCTGCGAAATGCCTCGGTGGTCTGCCTCACTGCGGTCACCTGCGGATATTGTCGTTATCCCGGCAGATTAGCCGATCCCGCCGTTTATGCAGGGCCTGCCTTGACGACACAACGGCCATGCTTCGGTGCAAAGTGGCCGTCAGCTCAACGGGTTCCAGCGCTGCGACCAGTCGTCATCGGCCCGGATCACTTCGCGCAGCAGGTCGAACGCATGTTGCAGGGTCGCCGAGTCGCGGTCACGGGAGTAGACGAGGTAGGTCGGATAACCGAATTCCGGGGCTTTGGTCACCACTTCCAGCGCGCCGCTTTCCAGGTAGGTGCGCACGACTCGGGTGCGAAAGTAGCCGCCGCCGCCGTTCTCCAGAATGTATTGCAGGGCCAATGGGCCGAGGTTGAAGCTCAGGGCGGCCTTGGCTTTTTCCGGCAGTGCGGCGTCGTGCTGGCGGCGGAAGTCGCTGCCCCAGTCGATGTACACGTAGGGAGCGGGGCGGTTCGGCGTGCGGACCAGAATCAGTTTTTCTTCCAGCACTTGCTCGACCTGCAGTCCCGGCCAGTATTCCGGTTGATAGACGAGGGCGGCATCGAGCACGCCAAGTTCGAGCTGACGCAGCAAGTTCTCGCCGTCACGGATGTCCATGCGCAGGGCATGGCTGGGGATTTTCTCGCGCAGCTCGGCGGCCCAGCTGAGCATCAGCGGGTTGCACAGGCTGACCTCACCGCCGATGTGCAGCACGTTGTCGTAGCCTTCGGGCAGCGGCAAGTCGCGGCGGGCGGCTTCCCAGGTCTGCACCAATTGATTGGCGTAGACCACGAAGGCCTCGCCGTTGGCGGTCAGGCGCGCACCGGCGCGGTTGCGCACGAACAGTGTGCTGCCCAACTGGCTTTCGAGTTTCTGGACCCGGGCGGTGATTGCCGTCTGGGTGACGAACAGTTTTTCTGCCGCCGCAGCGAGACTGCCGTGGCGGACGATTTCCAGGAAGGTGCGGGCGAGGTCGATATCCATGGGCGGGCCGGAGGTTGAGGTGCCGGCATTGTAGGTGCAGGCTCGCGATCGCGTCATCGGGCAATCGCGAACCTGCATCGGGATTCAACCGGCCAACTCAGCCTCACGCACCCGCGCCCATTCCTCCACCAACCGCGCCGGCGTGCAGCACGTCTTGCGCTTGTACACGAAATTACGGCACTTCTCGGCGAACTGATTACGGTTGTACAGCATGTCTTCCTGCATCTCTTGCAGCTCGGTCTCGCGACATTGGCGGATCAGCTCATGATCGACCCGCAGCTTGCGTTCGCGCACCGCTGCATAGGTCGGATCGGTCAGCGCCGCGTTGGCCCGTTGTAGCAACCACAGACCAAATTCGTCCGGGCAGCGCGGGCCGACTTCCTGGATCATGCCCAGTTGCAGTGCCTGAGCAGCACTGACCGGCAGACAGGCCTGGGTCAGTTGTTCGGCCATGGCCGGGCCGACGGCGCGAGGCAGGCTGTAGGTCCAGTATTCCGAGCCGTACAGGCCCATGCTTTTGTAATGCGGGTTGAGCACGATATCGGCACGGGCGAACACGATATCCGCCGCCAGCGCGAGCATCACGCCACCAGCGCCGGCATTGCCGGTGATCCCGCTGACCACCAGTTGCCGTGCGCTGAGCAACTCGGCGCAGACATCGTCGATGGCCTGGATATTGGCCCAGGCTTCGGCGCCCGGGTCTTCGGCGGCCTGAATCACGTTCAGGTGCACACCGTTGGAGAAACTGCCGCGTCCACCCTTGACCAGCAGTACCCGGGTGTCACGGGATTTGGCCCAGCGCAGCGCTTCGACCATGCGCTGGCACTGTTCGGTGCTCATGGCGCCGTTGTAGAACTCCAGCGTCAGCTCGCCGACGTGTCCGGATTCGCGGTAACGGATCGGCTGATACGCCTCGTCGCTGAACGGCGCATTGGCGATTGACCAGTCCAGCACCGGCACGCCCGCCAGTTGCCCGGCCAGCACATGTCGCGCCGGACGCTTGAAGGTTTCTTCGCCCGGTTGCGGTTTGAGTCGCAGCGAGCCGATCCACAGGCTGTGATCACCGGTGGCCACCAGCACGGCGTCGTCGTGTACCGCGAGGATCTTGCCGGGGATGCCGGTGCGCTGATCGAAGTGCGCGTCGTACACGTAATACTGGCCGCCGGCGAGGCTGGCGAGCACGCCGGGCTGACCGTCCGCGGCGTCGATGCAGCGTTTGATGAAGCGCGAGCAGTCGTGCCAGCTGAAGGTGCGGTCATCCTGCTTCATGTTCGATTGCAGGCAACCGCGAACCTTGGGATCGGTGTAGTCCAGGGGGACCGGAACAAACCCGTCGATGAATTTTTCCACCACTTCGCGTATGCAACGGATCGCCGCATCGGCGACCCGACCGTTGTACAGCTCGGATTTGCGCAGGCCTGCCGGCAGGTTGAATTCGCAGGTGGCCCAGACCGGCCCGGCATCCATTTCCTCGACGGCTTGGAGGGCCGTCACGCCCCAGGTCGGCAGTTCGCGCATGATGGCCCAGTCCAGTGCGCTGGCACCGCGATCGCCAACGATGCCGGGATGAATGATCACCACCGGACGCTGAAGGTTGCTCCACAGTGCATGGGGGACGCGGTCCTTGAGGAACGGGCAGATCACCAGATCGGCGCCGCTGTTTTCGATCTGCTCGCACACGGCGGCTTCATCGGTGAACAGCACCACGCTGGGCGAATGCCCGGCCTGGCGCAGGTCCAGCCAGGCACGTTGGGTCAGACCGTTGAATGCCGAAGACAAAAGAATGATGTTGAGTGATCGCATGATTGCTCTTCCTTGAAAGGTCAGCCGCAGCTCCCGGTGAGCCGTCCGTGGCTATCGATGGAGGCGCAAGGTTAGAGATTGGCTGGACGGACGCCACTGATCGAGATCAACGTTGTGTCAGCCAATGTTGCCGTGGCGACAAAACGTCTTATGCTCAATGGTTTGCATATCCTGATTTTTTATTACTTCAAATGTCCGCGACGCTATTGCACAGTCGCAGCCCTGATCAACGCCGGACGATCCCGGCGTATTCATGGATTTTCGCAGCGGGTGGAGCCCGTTCTCAGGGAGCAAGGCATGGGGAGTCACAACCCGCATTACCAGGTCATCGGGCAGATGTTCCAAAAGGACTACCGATGGTTATGCGCCGCGGTCAGCCGTACCCTCGGTTGCCCGCACAGTGCGCAGGACATTGCTTCGGAAACTTTTCTGCGGGTGCTGGCGCTGCCCGATCCGCTGGCAATTCGTGAGCCGCGCGCGCTGTTGACCACGATTGCCCGGCGGCTGGTCTACGAAGGCTGGCGACGGCAGGATCTGGAGCGCGCCTATCTGCAGAGCCTGGCGTTGGCACCGGAGCCGGTGCATCCGTCACCCGAAGAACGGGCGCTGGTGATCGAAGCGTTGCTGGCGGTGGATCGCTTGCTCAACGGCCTGTCGGCCAAGGCCAAGGCGGCGTTTCTCTACCATCAACTCGATGGCCTGACCTACAGCGAAATCGGCGAACACCTCGGCGTGTCCACCAGCCGCGTGCAGCAATACATGGTCGAAGCCTTCAAGCGTTGCTATCAGGCGATGCAGGCATGAGACCGGACGAAACACTGATCGATGAAGCCGCGCAATGGATGGCGCTGTTGCAGTCGGCGGACGTCAGCCTGCAGGAGCGTGCAGCGTTCGAAGCCTGGCGTGCGGCGGATCCAAGGCACCAGCAGATCATCGAGCAGATGGGCGGAGGGCTGAACCTGTTGCGTCATTCGGACTTGCGCGGGGTGCCCCGTGAAAGTCTGTTGCGCAGCCTCAATGCACCGTCCAGCCGTCGCCGGTTTATCAGCGGCAGCCTGAGCGTGCTCGGTATCGCGGTGCTGGCCGGTCTGATCGGCCGTCGTTATGGCTGGTTGCCGGAGGCTGGCGAGTTGTCCACCGGAACAGGCGAGCGACGTGCATTCACATTGGCGGATGGCAGCGCTCTGACGCTCAACGCCCGCAGCCGCGTAGTGCCGCGATTCGATAGCGTCCAGCGGTTGCTGGATTTGCGCAGCGGTGAACTGTTGGTCGATGTGGCGAAAAATCCGGCCCGGCCCTTCGTGGTCGAAACCGGCCACGGACGGATGCGCGCACTCGGCACGACATTTCTGGTGCAGCGCGCAGAAGATGCGACGCGGCTGGTGATGCTGCATTCACAGGTAGAAGTCGTAACCGCCAGCGGCGTGCGACAGGTGGTGGAGGCGGGCGAAAGCCTGTTGTTCAACGAACGGCAAATCCTCTCTCTGGAACGCAGCAAGGGACAGGAAAGTGCCTGGGTTCAGGGGCGTCTCGAGGTGCGCGACCGTCCCTTGAGTGAAGTCATCGATAGCCTGCGCAACTACCGTCGGGGCATCCTGCACCTGAGCCCCGAGGTCGCCGGTCTGCGCCTCAGCGGTCTTTTTCCGCTGGACGACAGTGACCGCACGCTGCAATTGCTTGAGCGTTCTCTGCCGATCCGCGTGACCTGGCACAACCCGTACTGGGTGAGCGTCGAAGCGCGGTTATAAAACCATAACTTCCCGGTCTATCCGCCACCCTATAAAAAGCGCCGGCCCGCTGCTCATTCCCTGCAGACGCCTTCAACAGGGAAGCCCCTCGATGTTCTCATTCAAACAACAATTACCCCTCCTGACGCTGGCCGCCGTGCTGGTGACAGGCATCGTTCCTTCGGCCGTTCTGGCGCAAGACGCTGCCACGCAAGTGTTCACTTTCGACATCGCCCCAGGTGCGCTCGACGAGGTGCTGCTGGATATCTCGCGCCAGACCGGCGTGCCGATTTCCTTCAATCAGAATCTGGTTCAGGGCAAGCGCAGCGGTGCGGTGCGCGGCGCATTGGGAGGGCGGCAAGCGGTGGAGAAAGCCTTGCTCGGCAGCGGCCTGCAAGTCGAGCAGGGCACTCAAGGCCTGAGCATTCGTCAGGCCGATGTGCCGAGCGCCGTGCCCGTCAAGGCCACCGCTGTGGCGCCCGCCAGCAACGCCGATTACCGCATGGAAAAAGTCACGGTCACCGGCTCGCGGATCGCCCGGGCGCAGAGCGATGGCGCGACACCGGTCAACGTCATCACCCATGAAGAAATGGAAGCGAGGGGCTACAAGAACGTCTATGACGCCCTCGCCACGCAAACCCAGAACACCGGCATGACCCAGGGCGAAGACTATGGCAACACCTGGCAACCGGCGGCCAGCGCCCTCAACCTGCGCGGCCTTGGACCCAACCACACGCTGGTGCTGATCAATGGCCGGCGGGTCGCCGATTACCCGACGCCGTACGACGGCAAGGTCAACTTCACCAACCTTGCCAACATTCCGTCGGCGATCATCGACCGCATCGAAATCCTCAGCAGCGGCGCCTCGGCGATCTACGGTTCGGATGCGATTGCCGGGGTGGTCAACATCATCCTCAAGGACAAGATCAGTGGCGTCGACGTCAATCTCAAGGGCGGCACCAGCGAGCGTGGCGGCGGTGACAACCGGCGGCTGCAAATCAGCGGCGGCGGCAGTTGGGGCGATTTCGACGGGTTGTTCGGACTTGAGCTGACCAACCGCGACCCGATCTGGGCCGATGATCGCGGCTTCATGCAGAGCGGTCCGCTGGCGGATGTCGGCTACCGTCGTGACTTGACCCTCAACCGTTATCTGGGGCCGGGCTGCGGCGCTTATCAAGGCACATTCGACAACAAGCTGTTCAACAACGGCGGGCGTTGCCGCACCGACCAGATGTACAACGATTACTGGACGATCCAGACGCAAAAGGAAAATTACGACGGCTACACCCGTGGTACCTGGCATTTCAGCGACAGCGGTCAAGTGTTCGCCGACCTGATGTACGGCCTCGATCATATCCAGAACAACACCCGTGGCCCGACCTTTACTTCGCCAGACTTCATCAACCAGAACAGCGGCAATCTGGAGCGTTGGTATCGCCGTTTCGGTGAAGAGGAAATCGGTGGGCGAACCAGCAACAACAGCAAATGGCGCGACACCTCATGGACCGGCACGTTGGGGCTGTCGGACAAGATCGCCGACACCGGCTGGCGCTATGACCTGGCGGCCAACCGCTCGGAATACAAAAGCGTGCGCACCACGCGTTACACACCCTTGTCGTCGATCCAGGACTTTTATCTCGGCCCGCAGCTCGGCACCCGTGACGGTTATCCGGTGTTCGCACCGGACGCCTCGCGCCTCGACCGGCCGTTGACGCCCGAGGAATGGCAGCAGTTTCGCGGCAACCTGACTCAAAGCAGCAAGTCGGTATCCACCAGCTACAACGCCTCGGTCAATGGCGATCTGTTCGACCTGCCCGCCGGCCCGGTCGGATTTGCCGGCGTGCTGGAGGCGGGCAAGCAGGAGTACCGCATCGATCCGGATGACAGCCTCAACGACGGCAGTTTTTACGGCGTGACGCCGGCGCAAGGCTCCGGCGGTTCGCGCAAGCGTTACGCAGCCGGCGGTGAATTCAGCATTCCCGTCACCGATACGGTGCTGGCGACAGCGGCGGGGCGTTGGGACCAATACAAATTCAGCGGCCGCACCGAGCAGCAGAAAACCTACAACCTCGGCCTGGAATGGCGCCCGATCACCAGCCTGTTGCTGCGCGGCAGTTACGGCACCAGTTTCCGTGCGCCGGACCTGAACTACATCTACCAATCCGACAGCAACGGCTACTACCCGGCGCAGATCGACTACTACGGCTGCAGCCAGGGCGTGGAAGGCGCCTGTGATCGCGGGCGGGTCGACTACACCCAGAGCGGCACGGCGGATCTGGCATCCGAACGCGGAAAATCCTGGACGTACGGGTTTGTCTGGTCGCCGTCGCGCAATTTCGATTTCTCCACTGATTTCTGGCGGGTGGAAATCGACGACCTGCTGACCACCGTCGACGAAAATCGTCTGTTGCAGGAAGAGAACGAATGCCGCAACGGCACTCAGGACATCAACTCGGCCAACTGCCAGTCGACCCTGGCACGCGTCGATCGTAATCCCGGCAATGCCGCCATCGATCCCAATCAGTT
The DNA here is from genome assembly GCF_046231795.1 of Pseudomonas sp. KCJK9016. Classification (NCBI taxonomy): domain Bacteria; kingdom Pseudomonadati; phylum Pseudomonadota; class Gammaproteobacteria; order Pseudomonadales; family Pseudomonadaceae; genus Pseudomonas; species Pseudomonas sp. KCJK9016. The sequence goes on from NZ_JBJJMM010000024.1 coordinate 10,546, forward strand.
GCAGCGGGTGCGGGTCAACGCGATCAACGCCGCCAGCGAGCGGGTCAGCGGTCTCGACTTCAAGAGCAACATTCGCTGGGGTGCCGGGCAGTACGGAGCGTTCAGTTCGGCGCTGGGTTACACCCTGGTTTTATCGCACTACTACAAGGAATCGGACGAGGCCCCGACCCAGGACTTGCGTACCTCGCGCAGCAACTACGACTGGCGCAGCAAGGTCAACGCCAGCCTGACCTGGGAATACCAGAAGGCCACGGCGACGCTGATGGGCATTCGCTATGGCTCGGTCACCAACGGCGCGGGCGACGGGCGTCTGTCTCCGTGGACGGTGTTCAACGCCAGCGCGCGCTACCGTTTGAACGACCGGGCGAGCGTCGGACTGACCGTGAACAACGTGCTCGATCAGATCAAGCATGACGACTCCGCAGGCTGGCCTTATTACCCCACCGGCAACTACGATCCGTATGGGCGGCAGTGGTGGCTGGATGTGAGTTATCACTTCGGGAGCTGAGTCTCTGTGGTCGGTATCGTCCTACGGAAACAAGAAGGCTTCGCGTGAAATCGGGGATATTTCCGACGACTTTTTCAGGTTGGTCGTCGGAAGCATGATCTATAGCATCGGCTTTGACATTGAAGTCGCAATCGGCCTGGACGTTAAGGCCTCTGATAATGGATGGATCATGCGAACTGCACACCTCGAATACGAAACGCCTGCTTATTCCGCTCGTCATCAATGGCGCAACGATCGTGCCAGGTGCCCCAAGGAGGATGTCGCGTTGCCCAGTGCCAAAGTACCCCGGTTGGCGGGCTTGAAGAAGGTGGAGGGCAAACCTGTCGATTTGCTTGTGCATGGCCGGAACATCGGTGATGACGCCATGCTGATCGTTCACCTTACCGATGAAGGCTTCGAGTTGAGCGACGTCGTCGACATGCTTTCGACCTCCGCGCTTTACCAGCAAGGCGAGATGGTCCGGCGCATTACTGGCAAGTCTGTCAGAACGGTTCGGCGACTGTTGAAAGAAGGCAAGCCGGTACGTCTTGACCCCCAGCAGAGCGTCATCGCCTACCAATATGCACTGGTGCTGGAGTTGGCCATCGAGGCCTTCGGTGGGCAGCCTCGGGCGGAGGCCTGGATGCAGAAACCCTCCACCTACTTTCACGATCGTGTTCCCCTGGAGTTGACCCGACACCCACTGGGCTTTCAGATGGTGGAGCAGTATCTGGGGCAACTTATCTATGGGGTTTATCCATGAACCCATTGCCCTGGGACGAGCATTGGTATGCATGGCGGCTGGATCGCGAGGTTTATGGAAGAACGTGGGACAGCGGGATGGGATCAAAGCTGAGAGGCGGTCGATGGAATAGACCCGGACGACGCGTCGTCTATGCATCGGTCGATCCGTCCTCGGCCATTCTGGAGGTGGCAGCCAACCGCAGTTTCGATGACCTGGATCGCGAACCTTACGTTTTGACGTGTTTCGAAGTCATCAACAATGCGAAGGTCAAAATCGTGCAGCCCGAAGAGGTACCGAATCCTTACTGGCTGAGCCCTGCACGGCCTTCTCCCAATCAGCGATTGTTCGCTGACGCGTTATTGGCGGAGCATCCATTCGTGCTGATCCCGTCGGCAGCGACCCGCTACTCGTGGAATCTACTGGTGAGCTGTGAACTGGCAGAAGGGCAGTTCAGGATGGTCTCGCAGGAGCGGTTCGGCCTCGATACCCGTTTACTCAGGGAAATGGCGTTGGTCTGATGAATCGCCATGCCGCATTTTGCATAACCTCAGTACCCAACGGTCTAAACCGAACTCTATAAATCTTCATTCGCCATCGCACATCCCTGCATAAAACAGAACGCAGGGATGGCTTTTCATGATTCATTTTTCACCCGTTAAATCCCGTTTGAGCCTGGCCTTGCTGCTGGCAATCAACACGTTGCCGGCTGTCGCCGGCGATAGCACGGCAACCGAGCCGACGACCCAACTGCAACGCGTCGAAGTCACCGGCACAGCGATCCGCCGGGTCGATGCCGAAACCGCCGTACCGGTGACCATCCTTCGGGTGGAAGAATTGCAGAAGCAAGGTGTGACGACCACTGAAGAGCTGGTCAGCCGGATTTCCGCCAACCAGTCCTCCGTCGGTTCCGGACGCTCGGTGGGTTCGAGCAGTGGCGGGGCGTCCTACGCCGACTTGCGGGGCATCGGACCGAACAAGACGCTGGTGCTGCTCAACGGACGCCGCTTGAGCAACAACGCAACCAACGCCATCAATGGCTCCGGTGTGGATCTCAACACCATTCCGTTCGCCGCCATCGACCGGGTCGAGGTACTGCGCGACGGTGCTTCGGCACTGTACGGCACCGATGCGATCGGTGGGGTGATCAACTTCATCACCAAAACCAGCCTCACCGAAGGCCAGATCAGCACCGGCTACGACACACCGACCCATGCCGGCGGCGGTGAAAGCCGCAATTTCAGCGGCAGTTGGGGTTTTGGTGATTTACAGGACGATCGCTTCAACGTCTTCGGCGTCGTGAGTTACGACAAGCAGCAACGGCTGGCCGCCGAAGACCGTGGTTACACCTACAACTACCAGCCCGGACGGGGGCTTGATTACACGTCCGGCACAGCATCACCCGCCAACTGGAGCCAGGGCCGCAACGCCACCAACCCGCTGGCCGGTTCCGGATGCAACGCGCCAGGCTTGCTGTTGCGTAACGGCATCTGCCGTCAGAGCCTGTGGAATTACCTCGACCTGGTGCCGGAAACCGAAAAAACGTCGGCCTTCGCCAAAGCCACCGGCAAGCTGTCGGACGATCACAATGTCAGCCTCGAATACTTCTGGGCGCGCAATGAAAACCGAACCCAGATCGGCCCCGGCACGTTGATGGGCAACCAGGTCAATCCCGGCACGGCGTTCTATCCGGGCAACGGCATCACCCCCGGACCGAGCGGTTTCGACCTTGATCCGACGCAACCGGTGGATGTGAACTGGCGTGAAACCGCTGTCGGCGCCCGCCGCCACGAAGACGACAACACCGGCCAGCGCCTGCTGCTGAGTTTCGACGGTGCGCTGGCGGGCTGGGACTACAATCTGGGCGCCTCCTACAACCAGAACAAAGTGGTCAATACCATTCGCAGCGGTTACGTAAATGATCGGGCCGTCAGCCAGGGCATCGCCAGCGGCGTGATCAACCCGTTCGGCCCGCAGAATGCTGCCGGTTCAGCATTGCTGGCGGCCAACGCTGTGGACGGCGATTACGCGACAGCCGTGGGCCGGGTGAAGGCGATCGATGGTCGTGTCAGCCGCGAGATTGGCGACTGGTTCGGCGCCGGTCCTTCGGCGCTTGCGTTGGGTGGCGAGTATCGCAAGGAAGATTTTCATCAGGACTTCGCCGCGTTTGCCGGCGATGTGCAGAGCCTCGGTGTGGACCCCAATGGCAGTGTGTCAGGGGATCGCAGCGTCTCGGCGCAGTACGCCGAGGTCAATGTGCCGGTGCTCGACAGTCTGGAACTGTCCGCTGCGGTTCGGCACGACAAGTACAGCGATTTCGGCAGCACTACAAACCCCAAGTATTCGTTCCGCTTCCAGCCGTTCAAGGAACTGGTGGTTCGCGGCGCCTACAGCGAAGGCTTCCGTGCGCCCTCGCTGTACGAACTCTACAACCCGAACTTCACGACCTTCACCAACGCCAATTACAACGACCCGCGCCTGTGTGCCGGTGGCAATCCGAGCAACGGCGGTATTGCCAACCGCGACTGCGCCCAGCAGTTCAACCGCACCACAGGCGGTAATACTGACCTGAGCCCGGAAACGGCACGCAATGTCACCTTGGGTTTCGTTTATCAGCCGTTCGACCGCCTGACCACCGGGCTGGATTTCTGGTGGATCAGCATCGCCAACCAGATCGCCGAGTTCCCCGAGTCGGCGGTGTTCGAGAATCCGGAGCTGTATCCGGAGCGTTTGATCCGCAAGCCCGACGGCTCCATCGATCACGTTGTCACCGGCCTGGCCAACCTCGGCAAGATCAAGACCAACGGCGTTGACGTCAGTTTCGACTATCGCCTGCCGAGCACGCCGTACGGCGATTTCGGGATTGCTCTGCAAGGCACCTATGTCAGTCGTTACGAGTATCAGCAGCAACTCAAGGGCGACTTCATCGACAAGCTTGGCGATTTTCGGGGTGGCGACTTCGCGTCGGCCGGCGCAGTGGCCCGCTGGCGTCACAGCCTGACCGGCAGCTGGAACTACGGCCCGTTCGGCGCGAGCCTGACCAACCGCTACACCAGCGGTTATCACGACTCGGATCGCGAAACTCACGACTACGTCGGTTCGTACAACGTCTGGGACGCGGCCGGCACCTACACCTGGCGCAAGACACTGGCCGTGACGCTGGGCGTGAAAAACCTGTTTGATCGCGAGCCGCCATTCAGTAATCAGACCTACACGTTCCAGAGCGGCTACGACCCGAAATACGGTGACCCGTTCGGGCGGACGTTGTACACGCGCATCAACTACAAGTTCTGAGATGACCAGTCAGTGCCGGTTTTAGTAACCCATCGTTCTAAAAGCGGCTCTATAAAAAATGCCCGCCTGTTGCACAACACAATCAGGCGGGCGCGGGGTTGAAGGATCTGACCATGTTCTCCCGAATCACTTTGCTGGGTGTATGTCTTTTGCTGAGCCCGGCGTTATTTGCGCAGCCACGGCACGCCCTCACGGTCTACGGCGAAGCCCCGAAATACGCCGCGGATTTCCAGCATCTGGCCTACGTCAATCCCGATGCGCCCAAGGGCGGCAACCTGCGGCGTTCCTCGCTGGAAAGCGGTCCGTTCGATCACCTGATTCCCTACGTCGACAAAGGCACCGGTGTCGCCGAAGTCGATGGCTGGCTATACGCGCCGCTGGCTTATCGCAGCAAGGATGAACCCTACAGCGTCTACGGTCTGGTGGCGCAGCGAATGGAGCTGGATGCGGATCGACGTTGGGTGCGTTTCTATCTCGACCCAAAGGCGCGCTTCGAAGACGGCGCGCCGATCACCGCCGAGGACGTGCGCTACACCTTTGAACTGTTCATCACCAAGGGCAGCCTGAAGTACCGGCAGCAGTTCCGCGATGTCGCCGAGGTTCAGGTCGAATCACCCACCCGGGTGCGCTTCGTGTTCAAGAACAACGACAGCCGCACCTTGCCGATGGATCTGGCGGTGTTGCCCGTTTTGCCTGAACACTGGTGGCGCACGCGGGACTTTGCAGAAGGCGGTGGGTTCGAGATTCCGCCGGGCAGCGGGCCTTACAAGATCAGCGCGGTAGATGCCGGGCGCAGCGTGAAATTCCAGCGGATCAAGGACTGGTGGGCCAGGGATTTGCCGATCACTCGCGGGCTCTACAACTTCGATCAGCTGAGCGTGGAGTTCTTTGCCGACACCGACGTGTCACGGCAAGTGCTCAAGGCCGGCGGGTTCGATTACAACCGCGAGTTTTCTGCCACCGGTTACACCGTCGGCTATGCCGGTGCGGCGCTGGAGCAGGGCAAGCTGCTGCGCGAACACCTTGCACCAGGCGCTGCGCAAGGTGCCCAGGGGTTTGTGTTCAACCTGCAGAAACCGATGTTTCAGGACCGCCGGGTGCGCCAGGCGATTGCCATGCTCTGGGATTTCGAATGGAGCAACCGGCAGATGATGCGCAGCATGTACTTGCGCCAGCGCAGTTTCTTTTCCCATGGCGCGCTGTCGGCCACTGAATTGCCGGACGCCGAGGAACTGAAAATTCTCGAACCGTGGCGTGGCAAAATCCCCGACGAGGTGTTCAGCCAGGTGTTTGAAGCGCCGCGCACCGACGGTAGCGGCAACATTCGCGCGCAACAGTTGCAGGCGTTGAAACTGCTGGAGGCCGCCGGCTGGAAACCCCGTGGCGATCGACTGGTCAACGCTGCCGGCGAGCCGCTGCAATTCACCTTTCTCAATGGCCAGAAAGGCTTTGAGCGCTTGCTGTTGCCGTTTAAGCGCAACCTGGCGCAGATCGGTATCGGTTTCGAAATCCGTCAGGTCGACACCGCGCAATACACCAATCGCGTGCGCAGTCGTGACTACGACATGATCGTGGTCGGTTATCCGGTGAGCCAGGCGCCGGGCCGTGAAATGTTCAATTACTTCGGTTCCGACGGTGCCGATGATCCGGGCTCCAACAACTACATGGTACTGCGTGATCCGGCGGTGGATGCGTTGCTCGAAGGCGTGGTGCAGGCCGACAGTCGCGCAAGTCTTCTGCGTCATGCCCGGGCGCTGGATCGGGTACTGCAGTGGGGGTACTACTGGATTCCCAACTATTACCCGCCCGGAATCTCCACGGTGTGGTGGAACCGTTTTGGTCGGCCGGCGATCGCGCCCCTGTACGACGCAGGCCTGGATACCTGGTGGGAAATCAGTCCGACGGCGTTGACCGCCACTCAGGCGCAAAAACAGCAAAAGGAGTTCGCCCATGTGGGGTTATAGCCTGCGGCGTCTGCTGCTGATCGTGCCAACTCTGCTGGCGATTCTGCTGGTCAATTTCGTGATCGTGCAGGCCGCACCCGGTGGCCCGGTGGAGCAGGCCATCGCCCGGTTGCAGGGGATCGGCGTCGGCGGTGCCGTGGGAGCGAGCCATGTCGAAACCATTGGCGGCGAGTCCCGCGCCACTCGCGGTCTGGACCCGAAACTGGTGGCCGATATCGAGCGTCAGTACGGCTTCGACAAGCCCGCCACCGAGCGTTTGTGGCTGATGCTCAAAAGCTACGCGCAACTGGATTTCGGCAAGAGCTTCTTTCGCGGGGCCACGGTGACCGAACTGATCTGGCAGAAGCTGCCGGTGACCTTGTCGCTGGGGCTGTGGGCGACGCTGATCACTTATCTGGTGTCGATTCCGCTGGGCATTCGCAAGGCCGTGCACAACGGATCCGCGTTCGATGTCTGGAGCAGCGCAGCGATCATCATCGGCTACGCGATGCCCGGATTTCTGTTCGCGCTGCTGCTGATCGTGGTGTTCGCCGGCGGCACGGTGCTGGACTGGTTTCCGGTACGCGGGCTGGTTTCGGACAACTTCGCCGAGCTGACGCTCTGGAGCAAGGTGGCGGATTACTTCTGGCATCTGGTGCTACCGGTCAGCGCGCTGGTCATCGGCGGTTTCGCGACCCTGACGATCCTGACCAAGAACAGCTTCCTCAACGAGATTTCTCGGCTGTACGTGATCACGGCCCGGGCCAAGGGCCTGAGTGAGCGGCAGGTGTTGTACGGACATGTGTTTCGCAATGCGATGCTTTTGGTGGTTGCCGGGTTGCCTCAGGCATTGGTGACGGTGTTCTTCGGTGGCTCATTGCTGATCGAAGTGATCTTCTCCCTCGACGGCCTCGGACGCCTGAGTTACGAGGCGGCAGTATCGAGAGATTACCCGGTGGTGTTCGGTTCGCTGTTCATCTTCACCTTGTTCGGGCTGCTGATAAAACTGCTGGGCGACCTGTGCTACACGCTGGTCGACCCGCGTATCGACTTGACTGCGAGGGCTGCGTGATGCTGACGCTTTCTCCCATCGGGCAGCGCCGCTGGGCGCGGTTCAAGACTCATCGACGCGGCTGGTGGTCGTTGTGGCTGTTTCTGGGATTGTTCGGGCTGAGTCTGGGCGGTGAACTGGTTGCCAATGACAAACCGCTGTTGCTGACGTTTCAAGGGGAATGGTTTTTTCCGGCATTCAAGCGTTATACCGAACAGGATTTCGGTGGCGAGCTGCCATTTCAACCGGACTATCGCAGCGCCCAGGTGCGCCAGCTGATCGAAGGGCAGGGCGGCCGAATGTGGTTTGCGCCAATTCCGTTCGGCTTCGACACGGTCAATTACGATCTCACGGAACCGGCACCGAGCTCGCCCTCCGGCGATAACTGGCTGGGTACCGATGATCAGGCGCGGGATGTGCTGGCGCGGGTGATTTTCGGCACCCGGGTTTCGTTGCTGTTTGCGTTGGCGCTGACTGCCGCCAGTGCTTTGATCGGCGTTGCCGCCGGCGCTCTGCAGGGCTATTACGGCGGTTGGGTCGACTTGATCGGGCAGCGTTTGCTGGAAGTCTGGTCGGGGCTGCCGGTGTTGTATCTGTTGATCATCCTGTCGGGGTTCGTCGAGCCGAATTTCTGGTGGCTGCTGGGGATCATGGCACTGTTTTCCTGGCTCAGCCTGGTGGATGTGGTGCGCGCCGAATTCCTGCGCAGCCGGGGCCTGGAGTACGTGAAAGCGGCGCGGGCGTTGGGCGTCGGAAATACACAGGTGATGGTGCGGCACATCCTGCCCAACGCCATGAGCGCCACGCTGACGTACCTGCCGTTCATTCTCACCGGGGCTATCGCGACGTTGTCGGCGCTGGACTTTCTCGGCTTCGGCATGCCGGCGGGCAGCGCTTCGCTGGGTGAGTTGATCGGTCAGGGCAAGAGCAATCTCCAGGCGCCATGGCTGGGACTGACGGCGTTTTTTGCGCTTGCGTTGATTCTTTCATTGCTCGTCTTCATTGGCGAAGCCTGCCGTGATGCCTTCGACCCGAGGACTTGATATGTGTGAACACTTGATCGAAATACGCGACCTGCGCGTGGCTTTCAAAGGCCAGGCAGTGGTTCACGGTATTGATCTGGACATTCGTCCGGGGGAGTGCCTGGCACTGGTGGGGGAGTCGGGCTCCGGCAAATCGGTGACGGCCCACAGTATCCTGCAACTGCTCGATCCGCACATTACGCAGATCCATGGCAGCATTCGCTATGGTGGCGAAGAGTTGCTTGGCGTACATGAGCGTTATCTGCGGCAACTGCGAGGCAACCGGATCGCAATGATTTTTCAGGAGCCCATGAGTTCGCTGAACCCGTTGCACAGCATCGAGCGGCAACTGGGGGAAAGCCTGGCGCTGCACAAAGGCCTGGCGGGTGTGGCGGCGCGCAAACGGATTATCGAGCTGTTGGAACTGGTGGGTATTCAACGCCCGGTCGAGCGTCTGAAGGCTTATCCGCATCAACTCTCCGGCGGGCAACGGCAGCGAGTGATGATCGCCATGGCGCTGGCGTGTGAGCCTCGGTTATTGATCGCCGACGAGCCGACCACGGCCCTCGACGTCACCGTGCAACGCAAGATCCTGCTGCTGCTCAAGGACCTGCAACAACGACTGGGCATGGCGCTGCTGATCATCAGCCATGACTTGAATCTGGTGCGCACCATCGCCCAGCGGGTGGCGGTGATGCGTGCCGGCGAAATCGTCGAGCAGGCGACTTGCGAGCAGTTATTCCGGGCGCCGCAGCATCCTTACAGTATCGAGTTGCTCAATGCCGAACCCGGTGTTGCGGCGTTATGCCGGGACCGGGCGGAGGATCTGCTGCAGGTGCGCAATCTTAACGTGCGTTTTCGCCTCGGTGGCGGCTGGCTGCGGCGCAAGTCGTATCTGCACGCGGTCAACGGTATTGATTTGACTCTGCAGCGAGGCAAGACCCTGGGCATCGTCGGCGAATCCGGTTCGGGCAAGTCCACCCTCGGTCAGGCGATCCTGCGGCTGATCGACGCCGACGGCAGCATCCGCTTTGCAGGCGAAGCCTTGGAGGGGCTGAGCGGCAAACAACTGCGGCCATTGCGCAAGCGCCTGCAAGTGGTGTTTCAGGATCCGTTCGGAAGTCTCAGTCCGCGCTTGTGTGTTGAGCAGATCATTGCCGAGGGGTTGCAGGTGCACAGTGACTTGAGCGCGAGGGAGCGTGAACAGGCCGTGATCGATGTCTTGAGGGAAGTGGGCATCGACCCTGCCGCGCGTCACCGCTACCCCCACGAATTTTCCGGCGGGCAACGTCAACGCATCGCCATCGCCCGGGCGCTGGTGCTCAAACCTGATCTGATCCTGCTGGACGAACCCACCTCGGCGCTGGATCGCACGGTGCAGAAACAGATCGTCGCGCTGCTGCGCCGGTTGCAGGAGGAACACGGGCTGACGTATTTGTTCATCAGTCATGATCTGGCGGTGGTGCGAGCGCTGGCACACGATCTGATCGTGATGAAGGAGGGCGAGGTCGTGGAGCGCGGCGAAACGGATATGTTGTTTGGCTCGGCGCGGCATCCGTATACACGGGAGTTGCTGGCGGCATCGTTTGCCGGTTCGAATGCCTGAAACGACAAATCCCGCCACAGGGGCGGGATTTGTTCGCAGTCTGGCTGCCGACTTACGCCGGGAACAGCTCGGACAGTTTCATCGACAGCATCATGTCGCCTTCGACGCGCAGCTTGCCGCCCATGAAGGCCTGCATGCCGTCGGTTTCGCCGCTGACGATGCCTTTCAGGGTTTCGCTGTCCAGTACCAGCGTGCAGTTGGCGTCGGCGTTTTCGCCTTCCTGGATGTCGCAAGTGCCGTCTTTGACGATCAGGGCGTAGTGCTTGTCTTCGTCAGTGATGTTGAAACCGAAAACCAGGTCCAGGCCGGCAGCGGCAGCTGGGTTGAACTTGGCTTGCATTGCTTTTACGGCATCGGCTACGGAGGTCATTGTTCGATCCTTTTTGGTTGATTGCAGCAGGGTCACAGTAATCCGGACTCAGCGGAAAGTGATGAGTTCCGGGGCCTTCAGCAGTTGCAGGTGCGCATGACTGTTGAAGGAAGCCAGAGCCACCTCGCGACCACGGAACTTCAGCTGGTTGAGCGAGGTGTTGACGATTTGCCAGTTCAGTTCAAAGGCCTGGCGCGCAGGCATTCGGGTGATGAGGTGGAGCAGGGCAGTGATGGTGCCACCGGAGGTGAAAACGGCGACTGTCCGGGTGTTGTCGGCTTGATCGAGGATGCGGTTCAGCCCCGCCTGGACTCGCTCGACGAATCCCAGCCAGCTTTCCAGACCGGGTGTGTCGTAGGTGCCGGCCAGCCAGCGCTCGATGATCAGGGCGAAGATGCGCTGGAACTCGCCACGGTTCTGCGCGGCGTTGCGCAGGATGTCCAGTGCTTCGGGCTCTTCGGGCAGCATGGCCGGCAGCAGGGCGCGGATCACGGCGTCGGCGTCGAATTCGTTGAAGGCCGGATCGATTTCCAGCGCAGGAACCGGCAGGCCGGCTGCGGCGAACTGTTCCAGCGTGCTGTTCGCCGTGTGCTGCTGGCGACGCAGGTCACCCGACAGGCAGCGGTCGAAGCTGATTCCGAGGTCGGCGAGATGGCGCCCGAGGATCTCTGCCTGGCGTACACCGGTCGGCGACAGGACGTCATAGTCGTCTGCACCGAAGGAGGCCTGGCCATGTCGAATCAAGTAGATGCTGCCCACGTCCGCGTCATCCCGGTACGTTGAAGGTTGTGGCGAGGTTATGGGGATGACGGTGAGCTGTCAATGAAAAAACATACGCTTGTTTGAAATGCCCGTTACAGGGCTGTTTCCAGAGGTTTCACGTCTGGCCGACGAAGCACGGCATGGGTATGCTGGATGCATTCCGCGCCTGGCAAGCAACGGCGCATCGTTTGAAGGAGTCACTGTGGAGTTTTTGACTGAATACGCCAGTTTCCTGGCCAAGACCGTGACACTGGTCATCGCCATTCTCGTGGTGCTGGCAAGTTTCGCTGCATTGCGCAGCAAAGGGCGACGCAAAGCCGCGGGCCAGTTGCAGGTGAGCAAGCTCAACGATTTTTATAAAGGCCTGCGTGAGCGTCTGGAACAGACGTTGCTCGACAAGGATCAGCTCAAGGCCCTGCGCAAGGGCCAGGCAAAGACAGAGAAAAAACAGAAAAAGCAGCACGAAACCAGACCTCGTGTCTTCGTGCTGGATTTCGATGGCGACATCAAGGCTTCGGCTACCGAGAGCCTGCGACATGAAATAACCGCGTTGCTGACCCTGGCCACGCCGAAGGACGAAGTGGTCCTGCGTCTGGAAAGCGGCGGCGGCATGGTTCACAGCTATGGTCTGGCCTCGTCGCAACTGGCGCGTGTCCGTGATGCCGGCGTGCCGTTGACCGTGTGTATCGACAAGGTCGCGGCCAGCGGCGGCTACATGATGGCTTGCATCGGCGAGAAGGTCATCAGCGCGCCGTTCGCCATTCTCGGCTCCATCGGCGTGGTTGCGCAGTTGCCCAACGTCAATCGCCTCCTGAAGAAACATGACATCGACTTCGAGGTACTCACTGCCGGCGAATACAAACGCACCCTGACCGTGTTTGGCGAAAACACTGAAAAGGGCCGGGAGAAGTTCCAGGAAGACCTGGATCTCACTCACAAGCTGTTCAAGAACTTCGTTGCCCGATATCGCCCTCAACTGGCCATCGACGAAGTGGCCACCGGTGAAGTCTGGCTCGGCGTCGCAGCTCTGGAAAAACAACTGGTGGACGAACTCAAGACCAGTGACGAGTACCTGGCGGAGCGGGCGAAAAAGGCCGAGGTCTATCATCTTCATTACACCGAACGCAAAAGCCTGCAGGAACGTATCGGCATGGCGGCCAGCGGTTCGGTGGATCGCGTGTTGCTGAACTGGTGGAGCCGGTTGACCCAGCAGCGATTCTGGTAACAGGTCTTGCACTCGTGCGGCAGTGCCGCACGAGCCTGTATCAGTTTCAACAAGTGCATCTGTCGTACATATAGCTTTCATTGTCCTGCATTGTTGTTTGATTGATTGTGAAAACATCAATTAATCGTGCTGTTTTCGAGTATCTCCACACTTTAGTCTGAGTGTTCCTATACAGATCAAAGGTGTCGGACATGGATGTCGAAAACCATATTGAAACAACGCCTGAAATGAATACGGCCGAACAAGGCGTTTTCTTTGATTTACTGAAACAGCAGATGCCATCCTGGCTGCTCAAAGCATCAGCCGACGACAGACGCGCGCTCTATGACAGTCTGAAGACCAGTTTCCGCTCCAGACAGGCCTTGCTCGAACAGTTGCAGGCACTGAAATCACCAGAGCACTTTTGTGCGCCGTTACTGACCGAAGCCATGTCGCACAAGCTGGGTGAGCCCCTCGATATCGCAGGCGCGGTTTTTCAGCATGTACGCTCTACATCCAGCCTGTTGGGTTTGCGCAGGAAATTGATATTGCCTATCGGCCGGGATCTATTGACCGCAGCCTGCGAGAACTTCGAACGGTCCGAAACGCTGCCGGGTCATTACCACGAATTCTCCCTGCTCTATATTCCTGAGCGAGTGACGGGGAAAGCGAATCGTCTACTGGCAATAAAACCCCACGAGTTCGCCATTTTGTGCCGGGATCTCGATTTAGGGAAACGATACAGAAACCATATAGAGCGTTTTTTTGGAGGCGGGAAACAACCTGCAATTCTGCTTGACGCGTCCATTGCCTGCTTTCGAGACCGCTTTGAAGTCGACAGACATGTCGCTTATCTGCGAGGCCATATCAGTGCCGATGTCTATCGCACCCTTGCATCTGTTTCAGCTCCGTCTACCGGCGATAAAGCACTCGAGTACAAGAATCTTGCAATGCTGGGAGTGACGCTAAGAGGGCCCATGTTTATCGGCTCGGTCATGGCGTCATCCGGTGACACTGATTGTTGTGTCATCTATATGCCGGAGTCTCCGGATCACCCGTTGAAGGAGTATGCGTCCTTTCTCGAATTCGAGATCGAGTTGAGCAGACGCTTGAAAGATGCCGGTTTCCGAAAGTTTTTCATGCGCTTTGTCACGCTGCGGGATCATCTGTCATTCCTCAAGGGCATCGACGTGCGATTACTGAATGCAGGACCGCTCCATCTTCCCTTTGACACCCGATATTTGCCGCTCGGGGTCATGAGTCCTGAAGGCAAAGCAAAAACGGATCTCTTTCTGGCCCTCTTTGAACATCGCGCCGAACAGGTTCGTGCCGATGCCAGAGTTCTCGTTGTGTCCACGGACGACGAAGATGAGAAAACACGCCGGGAGAGGCTGGAAACGTACCAGTCCCTTGGCATCAATACATTGCTGTTTCTGGCCTCTTTCGTGCCCGTCCTTGGCGAGTTCATGTGTGCCGTGGCCGGCCTGCAGTTGCTCAATGAAGTTTACGAAGGCGTTGAAAGCTGGGCTCATGGCGATCAGGAGAGCGCGACGGATTACCTGTTCGATACGCTTGAAAATCTGATTCTCATGGCGACGTTTTCGTCAGGAGGCGCTGTCGCGGGCAAGGCATATCGACAGATCCGTGCGTCGAGCTTCGTGCAGAGACTGAGGCAAGTTCCGATCGGGTGGATGTCCCGAAGGCTATGGAGTCCCGACGTGTCGGCTTTGCGTATGCCCGAAAGCCTGCTGAATCGACTTCCGGCCGACGAGCGAGGCTTGATTCTTCACGCCGACAACCGATTCCTGAAGTTGGGCGATCATACCTACAAGGTGCAACCTGTATCCGGCAGCGGTTTATGGGAAATCAGCCATCCGCAGGCGTCGGCACGTTACCGACCACAGCTTGAGACCAACGGGGTCGGTACATGGCGTCATGAGAGCGAAACAACGCAGGACTGGAGCCCGCTCACGCTGTTTCGTCGTATGGGATATCGCCAGGAGGCAATACCGGATTTACGTGCCTTTCAGATCCTCGCTGCCAGCAATGTCGACGAATCCGTAATGCGGCAGACAATCATCAGCCGCAGCAGACCTGTGGCGATCCTGACGGACACTGCGCGCCGCTTTCAGGCCGACACCGAGGTCGGGCATTTCATGGCCTCGATCGCATCGCCCTTGTCCGCACAACAGGCAGACGCGGACCTTCAATTGTATTTGTTGACGTCGGCCGGACACTGGCCCCGGGACATACGAATTATTGTGACGGACGACCAGGACATAGAGGTTGCACGGTATGGGGATCACAACAGTGCTCGATTCGTCACGGTAAAACAGGAAGCACTTCGAAAAGCTGCGTTCTATTCACCATTACTGAACGCGCTGGACGGAGGCGAGCTTCTGCTTCTGTTGGGAGAGATGACCGAAGATCCGGACCTTCAAAACACCCTGCTGGCCGAGCACATAGGCGAGCTCGCTCCCTTTGAGCGAGTAGCATTGATGGAGCGTCTGTATCGTCGCACGGACATCATCGAACAGCCGAACGCCAGAACGATCCGTGCGGCGTTTGCGAATCTGCCGGCCAGTGTTGCCGACGAGCTGGTGCTGAATGCCGATACCGGTGAACGGCAGCTGCTTGAAACTGGAAAAGTGCCGTTGCGGCTGGCTGAAGAGGCGCGACGGTATCAACAGATTTTGCGCCTGAATCGTGCCTACGAAGGCTTGTATCTGGACGCTGCATTCGGCCGAGATGTAAACATGCTGATTCTCGACACTTTGGCTCATCTGCCCGGCTGGCCAGGAGATGTGTATGTCGAGATTCGAGACTGGGCAATGAATGGGGAACAGTTTGCCAGTGTCGGTCCTAAAGACTCCAGCTACAAAGTGATTATCGAAGCTTACGCTGACCGGTATGCAGGCCTGGATATTCAGGAAAAACCTGTTTCCGGCTCGCTGACACGCACCCGCAGCGCTTTTTTTCAGGTGCTCTGGGAGAGCTTTCCCGGGCACATTCGCCAAGCGTTGGGCGCCGAGACTGGAGGTGACGGATTACGCCAGAAGATCACGGACCTGGCGTTACGACGGCGCGAGGAATTGTATGCAGTGCTGGGAATTGCCGTGGCAGACCCGCGATATCGCTCTCCCATGAGGCTGGCGGATCGGCGGATCGAATGCTCCGTACGTCTGACCAGCGATACGGACGCTGTCGTACGCAGGTCGCCGGTTCTGGTGCAGCGCGCACGAGAACTGTATCCCTCTTTTTCGTCAGCACAGATCGATCTGTTTCTCGCATCTCTGGACAGTGATGAGGTGTTGGCCACCAGAGCATTGGAGACCCTGCGAGACCAGTACCAGACATTGGTCCAGGCATTGGAGCGATGGACTCACCGCAATACTCATTATCAGGCGGGTGATGGTCCCAGGCGTCAGGTACCTGCGCACAACAAGGCGCGGGCGACGCAGGCCATATTGCGTGCCTGGCGCAGGGAGTCGGTTGCCACGACACGTGACGGAAACCTCTCGTATCGCCTCACGCTTGATGGCAGCCCTTTGGGTGAAATGCCGGTATTGATCGGTGACTTCAGTCATGTCGATACCTTGCATATCAATGCCGTTGCAGCCGGTTCCGGGCTGAACAGCTTTCTGCACAATTTTCCGGGATTGCGCATGTTGAGCCTGACCGGCAATGAACTGACACGCATTCCAAGCGCAATTGAAACAATGCCGGGGCTTACCGTGCTGGACTTGAGTGACAACCGGATCCGTTTGATTGACCAGTCCATGAATGCCTTGGCCTCGCTGGAGCATTTGCAGTCGCTGGATCTGAGTTTCAATCCCACGCTGGGCCGCCCGCCGCGGCTTGCCTCGCTACGCAGGCTGCGTCACCTCGTATTGCGAGACGCCGGAATCAGCGAGTGGCCCTCTGACCTGGAAGGTTTGACGGCGCTGGAATTTCTCGATCTGCGTGACAATCGAATCGTCGACATTCCCCGGTCCGTGTTCAATGCGCCCGAGAGGTTGAATCGAGGAACCAGCGTAGATGGCAATCCGTTATCGACGGCGAGCCTTCAAGCAATTGCTGCCTATCAGCAGTCCCGGGGCATCAACCTGGGTGTGCTCACTTCCGAATACGTGAGTGGGCAACATCCACCTGAAGGTACAAGCGCAGACTGGGTCAGAGGCTTGCCCGCCGTCAAGGTGTCCCAAGTAAGAGAAGTCTGGTCGGCGTTGTCGGCCGATCCGCTGTCCAGATCTTTTTTTGAGAC
The DNA here is from genome assembly GCF_046231795.1 of Pseudomonas sp. KCJK9016. Taxonomy (NCBI): domain Bacteria; kingdom Pseudomonadati; phylum Pseudomonadota; class Gammaproteobacteria; order Pseudomonadales; family Pseudomonadaceae; genus Pseudomonas; species Pseudomonas sp. KCJK9016. The sequence continues at coordinate 27,291 of NZ_JBJJMM010000024.1, forward strand.
ACTCCTGCTTTTGCGTGAGACCGCTGATTATTCACGGGCACCGGGGCCATTGACACAACGGGTCTGGACAGTCCTGGAAGCCGCGTGCGAAGACGACAGGTTGCGGCGTACGCTCTTTCGGATGGCAAGAACCGGCCAGGCGAGCGTGGCCAATGCTGTCGAGGTCTTCAGTGATCTTGAAGTCAGAGTCTTATGCTCACGGGCGCAGGCGGACCAGGCGGCTGGAGAACCGCTGGAGAGTCGCCTGATCCGGCTGTTACGTAGCCGGTTTCGATTGCAGGAAGTGCAAAGGCATGCGTCGATGGACATCGCCCACCGAACCCGTGCGGGAACGTTCACCCGGGAACAGGCAATGGAGCTGAGCCTGCTTTACCGGGTGCGGCTGGCGCACCGCCTGGAACTGACGGCTCAGCCCGATGCATTGAATGTACGGCTCGACGTTGAGGTCACTGATGTGCAGGTCGATCAGGTGTATCGCAAGGTCGTCATGGCTGAACGCACCTCGCAATTGTCGGAGTGGATGAGCGGTGAGGAATTCTGGTCCGACTATTTGATGACGGTCCATGAGGATGCATTTGCCGCTGCGCTGGAACGCAGCGCCGCTTCTATGGCGCGGCTCGAGCAACATAATGAATTGCCGCGTGAAGTCGCTTCACGGCAGGTGATGGCGATCCTGGATAACCTGCGAAATGAAAACCGGCAGGTGCGGTTGCGCTTGACCAGCGAAGCGTTGGTCCGAAATCCGGGTTTGTCTTTGCCGGAACCAGGCCGGTTCGCAGGTGGGGAAAGGTGAGCATGGTCCCCGGCCCCGCCTTGGCGGGTCCGGGGCATGTTCGTCAACGACGACGGAACAGCGGCAGCGGTTCGTCAGTGGCGGCCTGATAGGTCACCGAGAAGTCCTTCAAGCTTTCAAGGGCGTCGTACGGATCCTTGTCCGCGCGCAGGGCGAAGGCGTCAAAACCGCAGCGGCGCATGTAGAACAACTGGTCACGCAGCACGTCGCCAATCGCCCGCAACTCCCCCTTGAAGCCGTAACGGTCGCGCAGCAGGCGGGCGTTGGAATAGTTGCGGCCGTCGGTGAAGGCCGGGAAGTTCAGAGCAATGACCTGGAACTGATCCACGTCGGCAGCGATTTCCTCGGCTTCCTCGTCGGCATCCAGCCATACACCCAGACCGCCATCACGGGCCTTGAGCATGCGGCTGTGATCGCGCCACAGTTGCAGCGGGACGATCAGATCGTCGCAGTTGCTGATCTCGTCGATGTTGAAATCCTTGGGCAGCAGGTGCCAGGTTTCGTCGACGACCTCGTTGTTCTTAATGATTCGCTGCATAGACGCGTTCCTTGAAGAGGTCGATGCCAATACGCTGGTAGGTGTCGATGAAGCGCTCGTCTTCGGTACGCTGTTCCACGTACACGTCGATCAGTTTCGAAATCACGTCCGGCATGTCTTCCTGGGCGAAGGACGGGCCGAGGATCTTGCCCAGGCTCGCATCGCGGCTGGCGCTGCCGCCGAGGGAGACCTGGTAGAACTCTTCACCTTTCTTGTCCACGCCCAGAATGCCGATGTGGCCGACGTGGTGGTGGCCGCAGGCGTTCATGCAACCGGAAATGTTCAGGTCCAGTTCACCGATGTCGAACAGGTAATCCAGATCGTCGAAACGGCGCTGGATCGATTCGGCGATCGGGATCGATTTGGCATTGGCCAGGGAACAGAAATCGCCGCCCGGGCAGCAGATGATGTCGGTCAGCAGGCCGATGTTCGGGGTAGCGAAACCGCTTTCACGCAACTCGCCCCACAGTGTGAACAACTGGCTCTGCTCGACGTCGGCCAGAATGATGTTCTGCTCGTGGGAAGTGCGCAGTTGACCGAAGCTGTAACGGTCAGCCAGGTCGGCGACGGCGTCGAGCTGCTTGTCGGTGATGTCGCCCGGTGCAACGCCGGTCGGCTTCAGGGACAGGGTCACGGCCACATAGCCTGGCTTCTTGTGTGCCAGGGTGTTGCGGGCGCGCCAGCGGGCAAAGCCCGGGTGTTCCTTGTCGAGGGCGGCCAGTTCGGCGTCCTGATTGCTCAGTGCCTTGTAGTCCGGATCGACGAAGTGTTTGGCCACGCGATGCACTTCGGCTTCGGTCAGGGTGGTCTGGCCGCCGCGCAGGTGTTCCATCTCGGCATCGACTTTCTGGGCGAAGACTTCCGGAGTCAGCGCCTTGACGAGGATCTTGATCCGCGCCTTGTATTTGTTGTCGCGACGGCCGTAGCGGTTGTAGACCCGCAGGATGGCGTCGAGGTAGCTCAACAAGTCCTGCCACGGCAGGAACTCGTTGATGAACGCGCCAACCACCGGGGTACGACCCAGACCACCACCGACCAGCACGCGGAAGCCGAGTTCGCCGGCGGCGTTGTGTACCGGCTCGAGGCCGATGTCGTGGACTTCGATGGCTGCACGGTCAGAGGTCGAACCGTTGACGGCGATCTTGAACTTGCGCGGCAGGTAGGCGAATTCCGGGTGGAACGTGGTCCACTGACGAACGATTTCACACCATGGACGCGGGTCGATCAGCTCGTCCGCCGCGACGCCGGCGAACTGGTCGGTGGTGACGTTGCGCAGGCAGTTGCCGCTGGTCTGGATCGCGTGCATCTGCACGGTGGCCAGTTCCGCGAGGATGTCCGGGATGTCTTCGACCGCCGGCCAGTTGAACTGCACGTTCTGGCGAGTACTGATGTGGGCGTAGCCCTTGTCGTAGTCGCGGGCAATTTTGGCCATCATGCGCACCTGACGCGAAGTCAGTTGGCCGTAGGGCACCGCCACCCGCAACATCGGCGCGAAACGCTGGATGTACAGGCCATTTTGCAGGCGCAGGGGGCGGAATTCTTCTTCGCTCAGCTCACCTGCCAGATAGCGTCGGGTCTGATCACGGAACTGCTTGACGCGGTCCTCGATGATCCGCTGATCGTACTCGTCGTATACGTACATATAAGTCCTGTTCTCAGGCTTTGGGCTACTCGGAAAACGCTGCGTTTTCGCTTGCTGGAGTCCGATGGTGCCTCGGCAATTACGCGCGCACGGCCGCGCACTCCCTGATGGAGCCGGGGCAATATACCCGTTTGCAGTTATGCGCAAAAGTGATGTTTGAGTATATGTAAAGAACCAAATCGCCTAACAGGAATGAGTGTCAACTAACCCACATTTGTCGTGCGGACAATCATCGTCTTAACTGTGGTCGAGTCTTTCTGCAATCACCGATAAAACCGACAAGAGGCGATGCAATGAGCAATCCAACCAAGGCTAGGAAAAGCGATAGCAGTGTCGATGCGTGGGCCATTCTGTTCCTGATCATTCTGGTCGTTGGAACGGCGGTGTTCTGGGTCAGTCATCAGTAAAACGACCTCTCCGGGCCCGCTTCCGACAATTGTCGGACAAAAAGCGGGATCAGGCGCTAATGGCCGGCGATTGAATGGCTATAATGCGCGGCCATTTTTCCCCGGGCCCGGATGCTTCATGTTCAAGTTTCTTCACATCAGCCTGCTGTTGCTGGGCCTGGCCTTGGGTGCCGGTGCGCGGGCCGAGTCCGTGCTGTTTCTGAACCCCGGTTCGACCAACGAAGCATTCTGGGTCAGCTATTCACAGTTCATGCAGGCGGCCGCCCGGGACCTGGGCGTCGATCTGCGTATCCTCTATTCCCAGCGCCAGCCTGAAATGACACTGGCCCAGGCGCGGTTGGCCCTGCAGGGGCCTGATCGTCCCGACTATCTGATGTTCGCCAACGAGCAATACATCGCGCCGCAGATCCTGCGAATGGCCGACAAGAGCGGCGTGAAACTGTTCATCGTCAATGCTGCACTGACCCCCAACCAGCAGGCGCTGGTCGGAGATCGGGCCGACCGGATCGGCAGCCTTGTGCCCAATGACGAAGAGGGCGGTTACCTGTTGATGAAGGAATTGATCCGTCTGCACCCACCAGTGGCGCCCGGCGAGAGCATCGAATTGCTGGCGTTCTCCGGCCTGAAGATCACCCCATCGTCGCAGTTGCGTGAGAAAGGCATGCAACGGGCGCTGGCGGAGCATCCTGAAGTGCGTTTGCGGCAACTGGTCTACGGCGGTTGGACACAGCAGCGCGCCTACGAACAAGCCAGGCAGTTGCTGGTTCGTTATCCGAAAGTGTCATTGGTGTGGGCTGCCAACGACGAAATGGCCTTCGGTGCAATGCGGGCGGTTTCGGAAACCGGAAAAGTGCCCGGCAAAGACGTGCTGTTCAGCGCGGTCAACACATCACCTGCGGCATTGCAGGCGCTGGTCGACGGTCGCCTGAGCGCCTTGCTCGGCGGTCATTTCACGCTCGGTGGCTGGGCGTTGGTCGAAGTGCACGATCATGCGCAGGGCGTTGACCTGAATCAGTACGGTGGCCGCGACCGGCAGATCCCGTTGTTGCAATTGATCGATAAGGAGCAGGCGCGTCGAATGCTGGCCATGGGCGCGGCGCCGGATTACGGCGTGCACTTCAGCAAGATGTCGGCGAAGGGCCGTCCGGTTTCGTATCGCTATCCGTTCAACCTGCAGACCCTGATGCACTGACGCCGCTCACGCAGCTGCCAGATGCACCACCAGTTGCACGATGCCGAACAGCGTCAGGGCGAACACTGCCGTGAACGCGATGCCCAGGAAAATGAAGTGGCTGGGCTTTCCATGGGTGAAGTCCCTTGCCCGGTTCTTGCCGCTCTGCACGCCGAACGCCGCCGCCATGACGCTGTGCAGCATCTGCCAGAAGGTCGGTGGCTTGTTGTCGACTGGATCGTCCATAAATCCCTCGTCTGCCGTGTGTGTCAGACAAGCATAGTCAACCCTTTTCAGACCGCAGAAATAACTGTGGGAGCCAAGAGGCTCCCACAGGGTGTCGAGTGACGCCGGATCAGTTGTCGTAACCCAGGTTCGGCGCCAGCCAGCGTTCGGTCAGGCTCAGTTCCTGGCCCTTGCGCGAGGTGTAGCTCTGCACCTGATCCTTGTCGATCTTGCCCACGGCGAAGTATTGCGCCTGCGGATGAGCAAAGTACCAACCGCTGACCGCTGCCGCCGGGAACATCGCGTAGTGTTCGGTGAGGAACACGCCGCTGCGGCCGGCGCGCATTTCCTGGGCCTCGGGATCGAGCAGGGCGAACAGGGTGGCCTTCTCGGTGTGATCCGGGCACGCCGGGTAGCCCGGAGCAGGGCGGATGCCGGAATACTGCTCCTTGATCAGCGCCTCGTTGTCGAGGTCTTCATCCCTGGCATAACCCCAGTGCTCTTTACGCACTTGCTCATGCAGCCATTCGGCGCAGGCCTCGGCCAGACGGTCGGCCAGGGCCTTGACCATGATCGAGTTGTAGTCGTCGCCTGCGTCCTGGTAAGCCTTGGCCACTTCCTCGGCGCCGATGCCGGCGGTGGTGATGAAGCCGCCGACGTAGTCGGTCACTTCGCTGTCCTTCGGCGCGACGAAGTCCGCCAGGGAGAAGTTCGGTTTGCCATCGGTCTTGATGGTCTGCTGACGCAGGTGATGCAGGCGGGCCATTGGCTTGCCGTCATCGCCGTACAGTTCGATGTCGTCGTCATGCACCTGATTGGCCGGCCAGAAGCCGAATACCGCGCGGGCGCTGATCAGCTTTTCGTCGATCAGCTTGGTCAGCATTTCGCGGGCGTCCCTGTACAGCGCAGTGGCGGCTTCGCCTACCACTTCGTCTTCAAGGATGCGCGGGAATTTGCCGGCCAGGTCCCAGGAGATGAAAAACGGGGTCCAGTCGATGTATTCGGCCAGAACGTTGAGGTCAATGTTGTCCAGCACGCGGGTACCGGTGAACGTCGGTTTGACCGGTGTGTAGGAAGCCCAGTCGAACTGCGGTTTTTTCGCGATCGACGCGGCGTAGCTCAGGCGTTCGGTACGGGCGCTGCGATTGGACGTACGCTCACGCACCTCGACGTACTCTTCGCGGGTCTTCTCGACGAAACCGGCCTTGAGTTCCTTGGACAGCAATTGCGTCGCCACGCCCACGGCACGGGAGGCATCGGTCACGTAGACCACCGCGTCGTTGCTGTACTTCGGTTCGATCTTCACCGCCGTGTGCGCCTTGGAGGTGGTCGCGCCACCGATCATCAGCGGCAGGTGGAAGTCCTGACGCTGCATCTCGCGGGCCACGTGGACCATCTCGTCCAGCGAAGGCGTGATCAGGCCGGACAGCCCGATGATGTCGCATTTCTCTTCGCGGGCCACCTGCAGGATCTTCTCTGCCGGCACCATCACGCCGAGGTCGACGATGTCATAGCCGTTGCAGCCCAGCACCACGCCAACGATGTTCTTGCCGATGTCGTGCACGTCGCCTTTCACGGTGGCCATGAGGATCTTGCCCTTGGCTTCCGGCTTGTCGCCTTTTTCCTGTTCGATGAACGGAATCAGGTGGGCCACGGCCTGTTTCATCACGCGGGCGGACTTGACTACCTGCGGCAGGAACATTTTGCCGGCACCGAACAGGTCGCCGACGATGTTCATGCCCGCCATCAACGGGCCCTCGATCACTTCGATCGGACGGGCGAAGGACTGACGGGATTCTTCAGTGTCTTCAACGATGTGGGTGGTGATGCCTTTGACCAGCGCATGTTCCAGACGCTTGTTGACGTCCCAGCTGCGCCACTCTTCGGTCTCGGCTTCCTTGACGCTGCCGTCGCCCTTGAACTTGTCGGCGATGGCGAGGAGGGCATCGGTGCCTTCCGGGGTGCGGTTGAGGATCACGTCTTCAACGGCGTCGCGCAGTTCCAGCGGGATCTGGTCGTAGATCTCCAGCTGGCCGGCGTTGACGATGCCCATGGTCAGGCCGGCGCGGATCGCGTACAGCAGGAACACCGAGTGGATCGCCTCGCGTACCGGGTTGTTGCCGCGGAACGAGAACGACACGTTGGACACACCGCCGGAGCTCAGGGCATACGGCAGCTCGTCACGGATGTAGGCACAGGCGTTGATGAAGTCCACAGCGTAGTTGTTGTGTTCTTCGATACCGGTGGCCACCGCGAAGATGTTCGGGTCGAAGATGATGTCTTCCGGCGGGAAGCCGACTTCGTTGACCAGAATGTCGTAGGAGCGTTTGCAGATTTCTTTCTTGCGCGCTTCGGTATCGGCCTGGCCGATTTCGTCGAACGCCATCACCACCACTGCCGCGCCGTAGCGTTTGCACAGCCTGGCGTGGTGGATGAACTGCTCGACGCCTTCTTTCATGCTGATCGAGTTGACGATGCCTTTGCCTTGAATGCACTTGAGGCCGGCTTCGATCACGTCCCATTTCGAGGAGTCGATCATGATCGGTACGCGGGAGATGTCCGGCTCACCGGCAATCAGATTGAGGAAGGTCACCATGGCCTTCTTCGAATCGAGCATCCCTTCGTCCATGTTGATGTCGATCACCTGGGCGCCCGCCTCGACCTGTTGCAGGGCGACTTCCAGGGCTTCGGTGTAGTTGTCTTCACGGATCAGACGGGCGAATTTGGCGGAACCGGTGATATTGGTTCGCTCGCCAACGTTGACGAACAGCGAGTTGCGATCAATGGTGAACGGCTCCAGACCCGAGAGGCGGCAGGCCTTCGGAATATCCGGTATCTGCCGTGGCGCGTAACCGGCCACAGCCTTGGCGATGGCTTCGATGTGGCCCGGGGTGGTGCCGCAGCAACCGCCGACGATGTTGAGAAAACCGCTCTGGGCGAATTCTTCGATGACTTTGGCGGTGTCCACCGGCAGCTCGTCGTACTCGCCGAATTCGTTCGGCAGGCCGGCGTTCGGGTGCGCCGAGACGTGGGTGCTGGCCTTGTCCGACAGCTCTTCCAGGTAAGGACGCAGTTCTCGGGCGCCGAGTGCGCAGTTCAGGCCGATCGAAATCGGCTTGGCGTGGGCCACGGAGTTCCAGAACGCCTCGGTGGTCTGGCCCGACAGGGTGCGGCCGGAGGCGTCGGTGATGGTGCCGGAAATCATGATCGGCAGTTCGATGTGCAACTCTTCGAATACGCCTTGCACGGCGAAGATCGCGGCCTTGGCGTTGAGGGTGTCGAAGATGGTTTCGATCAGGATCAGATCGGCGCCACCCTCAATCAGGCCTTTGGTGGCTTCGGTGTAGTTCTCCACCAACTCATCGAAGGTGACATTGCGATAGCCGGGGTTGTTGACGTCCGGCGACAGCGAGCAGGTGCGACTGGTAGGGCCGAGCACGCCAGCGACGAAGCGTGGCTTGTCCGGCGTCTCGAGGGTTTTCGCATCGGCCACCTTGCGCGCCAGACGGGCGCCTTCTACGTTGAGTTCGTAGACCAGTTCTTCCATGCCGTAGTCGGCCATGGAAATCCGGGTGGCGTTGAACGTGTTGGTTTCGAGAATGTCGGCGCCGGCATCCAGGTAGGCCTTTTCGATACCGCCGATCACGTCGGGACGGGTCAGCACCAGCAGGTCGTTGTTGCCCTTGACGTCGCTCGGCCAGTCGGCGAAACGCTTGCCGCGATAATCCTGCTCTTCGAGCTTGTAGCTCTGGATCATCGTGCCCATACCGCCATCGAGTATCAGAATGCGCTCCTTGAGAGCTTGCTTGAGAGCTTGAAGGCGGACGCTGCGATCGGACATTGGGGCTACTCGAAAAAAGACCATGACTAAGGGGTCGGATCATAACAAACCTGCGCGGATTTAGAGCATGTCCGGCTTTTACATGAATATCGCTCATGTTGGCGCAGGCGTCATAACGGTAGAATCGCGGCGATTTTCTTCAGGATCAGGATCAGGGACATGTCGTATCGCGTCGTCAGCATTTTCTTGCTGTTCTTAAGCTTGGGCGCCGCTGCGCAGCAACCCTCGATTTCCTACACCCGTGATATTCAACCGATCTTCACCGAGAAGTGCGTGGCCTGCCATGCGTGCTACGACTCGGCCTGCCAGTTGAACCTGGGCAGCGGCGAGGGGGCGGCCCGTGGCGCGAGCAAGATGCCTGTCTACGACGGTGAGCGCACTCAGGCTGCGCCGACCACGCGTTTGTTCTACGACGCTTCCGGCAAGCGGGCGTGGCAGCAGAAAGGTTTCTATTCGGTACTCGATGCCCAGGGCAGCCAGGCCGCGCTGATGGCGCGCATGCTGGAACTGGGGCACAGGACCCCGCTGACCCCCAACGCCAAACTGCCGGAGGAGATCGTTCTCGGCTTGCAACGGGAAAACATGTGCGCGATGCCTGCCGAGTTCGACGGTTATGCCGGCGCCCATCCGAAAGAGGGCATGCCGCTGGCGGTTACCGGGCTGACCGATCAGCAATACCAGACCCTGCAACGCTGGCTGGCTTCCGGCGCGCCCATCGATGAGCAGGGGCTGGCGCCGAGCGCCAGAGAAGCGCTGCAGATCGTGCAGTGGGAGAACCTGCTCAACCAGCCGGGGGCCCGGGAGAGTCTGGTCGGGCGCTGGCTGTTCGAGCACTGGTTCCTGGCGCATATCTATTTCAAGGACGGTGAACCGGGACATTTCTTCCAATGGGTGCGTTCGCGCACGCCGACCGGCCAGCCGATCGACCTGATCGCCACCCGCCGCCCCAACGATGACCCGGGCACCCAGGTGTATTACCGCTTGTGGCCGGTGCAGGGCGTGATCGTGCACAAGACTCACATCACCTACCCGCTGAGTGCGGCGAAGATGGCGCGGGTCAAGAGCCTGTTCTACAACGGCAACTGGCAAGTGCATGCGTTGCCGGGCTACGGGCCGCAGAGCCGGGCCAATCCGTTCGCGACCTTCGAGGCGATTCCCGCGCAGGCGCGTTATCAGTTCATGCTCGATAACGCCGAGTATTTTGTGCGCACTTTCATTCGTGGCCCGGTGTGCCGCGGGCAGATTGCGACCGATGTGATCCGTGACAATTTCTGGGCCTTGTTTCAGGCGCCGGAACACGACCTGTACATCACCGATCCGAACTATCGCGGCCAGGCCACGCCGTTGCTGGCCATGCCGGGGCAGAACGACGACGTCGGAAGCGTCCTTAGCCTGTGGCACGACTATCGCAACAAGCGCAACAAATACGAGGCCCTGCGCCGTGACAGCTATGCCGAACTGCCGCCGCCGAGCTGGTCGACCCTGTGGGCCGGCAATGACAATGCGCTGTTGAGCATTTTCCGCCATTTCGACAGCGCCTCGGTGACCAAAGGACTGATCGGCGAGGTGCCGCAGACGATGTGGCTGTTCGACTATCCGCTGCTGGAACGCACCTATTACCAGTTGGCGGTGAATTTCGATGTCTTCGGTAACGTCTCCCATCAGGCGCAAACCCGTTTGTATTTCGATCTGATCCGTAATGGTGCCGAACAGAACTTTCTGCGGCTGATGCCCGCCGATTCCCGTGAGGCTTATCTCGACGATTGGTATCAGAGCAGCGGCCAGTTCAAGATGTGGCTCGACTATGAGTCCATCGACGATGACAAGCCGACGGCGCTGAAACTTGACGGGAAGGACCCGAAACACGACTTCGCCATGCAGTTGCTTGCCCGTTACGGCGACCTCAATGCGCGGCCCGATCCGATCAACCGCTGCAAGGATGCTTACTGTTCGCGGCCGAATATCGATCCGGCGCTGCAAAACGCCGAGCAGGCCCTGAGCCGCCTGACGGCGCGTCCTGCAGCCGGTCTGAAAGTGATCGATCAATTGCCGGAAGCCACCATGCTGCGTATCGAAACCCGCAGCGGCAAGCGCGAGGTTTACAGCTTGTTGCGCAACCGCGCCCACAGCAACGTAGCGTTCCTGTTGGGCGAGTCGCTGCGTTATCAGCCGGGGCTCGACACCGTGACCATTTACCCAGGCGTGCTCAGCAGCTATCCGAATTTCATGTTCAACATCCCGGCGGATCAGGTGCCGGCGTTTGTCGATGCCATGGAAAACGCGAAGGATGCGCCGCAGTTCGAGAAGATCGTCGAGCGCTGGGGCATTCGCCGCAGCCATCCGCAGTTCTGGTTCTACTTTCATGACCTGAGCCAGTACATCCACGAAACCGACCCGGTGGAAGAGGGCGTGCTGGACATGAACCGGTACGAGAATCTTTGATCGTTTGAGGCAGGCCTGCTGTCCCAACCCCAGGTAAAACAAAATCTCTTGTAGGAGCGAGCCTGCTCGCGAAGGCTGAGTGTCAGGCACTGATACATTGAATGTGCCATCGCTTTCGCGAGCAGGCTCGCTCCCACGGGGTGAAGTGGCATTTTGGGAATGTGGTCGGAGCGGGCAATGTTGATTTCTGTGCAGGCCCTGCGAGCGCTCGCTGCTTGGGCGGTGGTCTGCCATCACTTCATGCAGATTTTCTTCGACTTCGAAGCGCGCGGGCCGATTGGCCAACTGTTCATCGACAAGGGTGCCGTAGGCGTCGACATCTTTTTCGTGATTAGCGGGCTGGTGATTTTTCTGTCCACCGAGGGCAAGGCGCTGCCGCCTGCGCGGTTTCTGCTGTATCGGACTGTTTCGCATTGTTCCGGCGTATTGGCTCTACACCATGCTGATGGCGTTGCTGGTGGTATTCGCCCGACCGCTGTTGCCGGATCAGAAACTGGACTGGGGGCATTTGCTGCTGTCGATGCTGTTTATTCCGACCGAAAACCCTGGCGGCTACGGGATCTATCCGACCCTGAATGTCGGCTGGACGTTGAATTACGAAATGCTGTTCTACGTGTTGTTCGCCTGGGCACTGTTGTTTCGGTTGCAAGTCCGTCTGTGGGTGGTCGCAGCGCTGCTGTTCGCGGTGTGCCAGGCCTGGACCGGGTTCGGCTGGATCAGCGAGTTCTATCGCTCGGACATCGTTTACGAGTTCCTGCTGGGGATCGGCATCGGCATGCTCTATCGCCGTGGCTGGATCGGGCCGGCGCTCTGGCTGCCGCTGTTCGGGATCGGTGCGGCATTGCTGACGATCTACCAACTGCCGCCGCAACCCCGATTGCTGAGCTGGGGCGTACCCAGCGCGGTGCTGGTGGTGGCAAGCATGGCTCTGGAGCGTCATGCGCAACGTTACAGGCTGCTCAAGCTTTTGGGCGACTGTTCATACTCGGTGTATCTGATGCACGTGCTCATACTGTCGGCCGGCGGTTATCTGGCCCGACGCTATGAGATCAACCCGTATCTGATGTTTTTTGTCTGTGCGCTGATGATCCTTATCGGTTCGTGGTTGAGTTACGAATGGGTAGAAAAGCGCAGTTATCAGTGGCTTAAAGCACGAGTCGACTGCAAACCTGCGGATTAGGCGATTGCGAACTATTCCTACGTAAATACTGGGACTTTGTGCCGCGCGCCGATTGGCGTAAACTCCGCCCAAGCCTGCGAGGAGTTTCCATGACCGCTATTACCATCACCGACGCCGCCCATGACTACCTGGCCGATCTGCTTTCCAAGCAGAACACCCCGGGCATCGGCATTCGTATTTTCATCACCCAGCCTGGCACCCAATACGCCGAAACCTGCATTGCCTACTGCAAGCCGGGCGAAGAGAAACCTGAAGACACCGCGCTGGGGCTGAAAAGCTTCACCGCTTGGATCGACTCGTTCAGCGAAGCGTTCCTGGACGATGCCGTCGTCGATTACGCCACCGACCGCATGGGCGGCCAGCTGACCATCAAGGCACCAAACGCCAAGGTGCCGATGGTCAATGCCGACAGCCCGATCAACGAACGCATCAACTATTACCTGCAAACCGAAATCAACCCGGGGCTGGCGAGCCATGGCGGTCAGGTCAGCCTGATCGATGTGGTTGACGACGGCATTGCCGTGCTGCAGTTCGGCGGCGGTTGCCAGGGCTGTGGCCAGGCGGACGTGACCCTGAAGGAAGGCATCGAGCGCACCTTGCTCGAGCGCATTCCGGAGCTCAAGGGCGTTCGCGACGTGACCGACCACACGCAGAAAGAAAACGCCTACTACTAAGGCGTTCGCTGCACAGTTGAACGGCATGTGGCGAGGGAGCTTGCTCCCTCGCCACAATTGCTTTCAGGGCCTGTAAAGATGCGCGTGCCCCGCGCGATACAGCGACGACTCACTGAAATGATCGCTGCCCAACACCCGCCCGACCAGAATCAGCGCCGTACGCCGAAAGCCCTTGGCGGCCACCTTCGCGGCAATATCTTCAAGCGTCCCCACCACCCAGTCCTGATCCGGCCACGTCGCCCGATGGATCACCGCGATCGGGCAGTCTGAGCCGTAATGCGGCAGCAGCTCGGCGAGGATCTTCTCCAGATGATTGACCCCCAGATGAATCGCCATCGTCGCCCCGTGCTGCGCCAGATTGCCCAGTTCTTCGCCGGCAGGCATTGCGGTCCTGTCCGCGTAACGGGTCAGGATCACGCTTTGCGAGATGTCCGGCAGGGTCAGTTCGGCACCCAGCAGCGCCGCGCAGGCGGCTGTGGCTGTGACGCCGGGGACGATTTCAAACGGGATGTCCAGCTCGCGCAGATAACGAATCTGTTCGCCGATGGCGCCATAGAGGCTCGGATCGCCCGAGTGCAACCGCGCCACATCGTGGCCGTTGGCGTGGGCAGTCTTGATCAGGTCGATGATCTGCTCCAGATGCAATTCGGCGCTGTTGACCACGGTTTCAGCCGAATGACCTTCGAGTACCGCCGTCGGCACCAGCGATCCTGCATAGATGATCACCGGGCAACTGCGGATCAGCCGCTGGCCTTTGACAGTGATCAATTCCGGGTCGCCGGGGCCGGCGCCGATGAAGTAGACGGTCATTGCTGAATCCTGTGAAAGTAGGGCGGGTCGAGGATCCATAAGCACTTCAGATGAAGAATGCTCATGATCGAAAGCGGGGATTATCGGGAATTCAAGCAGCGCCGGCCAACGCCAGGGTTGCCTGGGCGTACTTTTGACGGGAAATCAGCAGTTTTGCCGGGGCTTGAATGAGCTTTTCGGCTAGCGCCAATGCAGCGCTTTCTGCCACGCCGTAACAACCGGTGCGTTCGAAGGCGATCTGTGAATGGTGACTCAGCCGTTGCTGATAGCCGGCCAGTTGTTCGCTGCTGAAATACAGCAACGGCAGCGCCAGTTGTGCCGCCAGTTCCTGCAGGCCGGGCTCGTCACGTTTCAGGTCGATACTGGCCAAAGCCTTGACCGCCTCGATTTCGATGTGATGGGCCTGCAAGGCCTGGTCGAGCAAGGCGCGCAGCGTACTCGCCGGGCAACCGCGCTGGCAGCCCAGGCCGACCACCAGAGTCGGCGCTGCGCTGTCATCGGTCATGCGTGGTACTGACCTTCGCTTTTACGGCGGAACAACCAGGCGCTGATCAGGCCCAGGGCCAGCCAGAACGCCACGTTGGTCAGCTGCGAAGCGATTTTGAACCGGGCTTCCAGTGCTTCCGGAGCGAGCATCGAGTGCACTTCCGGTTGCGGCGCACCGATCACATGCGGCACGGCGAGGATCGCCACGCCGAGGATCTTCATCAGCCAGTGGCGGCTGAACGCGATCAGCGCGAGGCCGACAGCGGTCGATGCGGCAGTGCCAATCCACCATATCTGGCGCGACGCCAGGTCAGCGGCGGCTGTCCCCGGCAGCTCAGGCGGCAGGCCCATGGTCGGTGCGAGCACGAAAGTCGCGTAACCGGCCAGACCCCAGAGCAGGCCTTGCGAAGTTTTGGTCGGGGCCCGCAGGGTATACAGGCCCGCCAGCATCAGGGCGAAGCCTACGGCCACGACCAGATTGCCGCCGGTGGTGGAGACCACGCGCTGCCAGCCGTTTTCCGGCTCCCAGGCTTCGGCATCGTGGGTGTGGGCGGCGGTGCCGGCAGCGTGTTCATGGACCTCGGCCACCGGTTCGGCTTTCTCGTAGGTTTCCGCCTGCAGAATCAGCGGCGAAACCCACAAGCTTTGCAGCAAGGTCAGCAGCAGGGCGGCCAGAAGACCGCTGAAACCTGCGGTCTGCGCGATACGCTTGATCATGTCGTCAGGCCTCAGTGGCACGGGAACGCGGCACTGTGGCGGGTATCGTGCGCAGCGTTATGCACCGCTTCGATGTGCGAGAAACCGGCGAAGTAGACCAGGCTGGCACCCAGGATCGACGCGAAGATCGCAGCGGTCAGGCGTTGGCTCAGGGTGGTGGTGCTGGCGATTTTGTCCGTGTTGCCGGCGGTGCTGCTGATGATCGACATGGCGCTTCCCTCTGGAGTGTCAGCGGGTCAACGGAGCGCATGAAAACCCCTGCGAGCGGGCACGCAGCGGTTCGAACAGCGCCCGCCCACCGCGGGTTTGTTATGTTCAGCGACGCTGGATGCGCACTGTGCGTTGCGGGCCGGTCTCCGGGCTCACGAGGGGCTGGCATCAGGCCGACCTGCAAGCGTCACCTTCCCATGCCCTTGGGCACAGTGGATCTGACACTTCACTCGCTTACCGTTGCGGGGGCAGCACCGGACTGACATGGCTTTAGAGTAAAGCACATGATTCACCGGTTTCCCGTTTCACCCTTTGCAGGGCACCCGTAACAAGTTGTGTAGGAGACCATGCGGGGGGAATTCAGTCAATTGGATCGGGGGCATATCCGTTGCTTCGGGTGCTGCCGCTGGCGGTTTCGCCCTTACGGCCATCAAGGGATGGCCGTAAGGGCGGAACCCTAAGTGGCCATAACCGCAGCAACGGATATGCCCCCAATCCAAACATTGACCGGTCAACACACGATGCGTAGCCTTGCGCTTTCGAGGTTCTTCGGCCCACGCCGAAGCTAAGAAGGGAACGCGGTCCAAGCCGCGGCTGCCCCCGCAACTGTGAACGGTGCCGTTCGCTGCCACGCCACTGCCAGCCCAATCCAGGAGCCAGCGGGAAGGCGCAGCGAATACCGGGCCAAGGTCCGAACACCGTCAGCCAGGAGACCTGCCTCGTCACAGATTCTCACTTTCAACCGGGCGGGGTGATCCGGTGGCGAACTCTCCAGGCACGCCTGCGCGCTGCCGGTCTCGTCCCGTATGCCCGCCACCTTGCCAAAGGGCATCCGATGAAAACACTGGCCAAACTCCCCGTCACCATCGTCACCGGTTTCCTCGGCTCGGGTAAGACCACCTTGCTGCGGCACATGCTCGACAACGCGCAGGGCCGCCGCATTGCGGTGATCGTCAATGAATTTGGCGAGTTGGGCATCGACGGTGAAATCCTCAAGCAGTGCACCATCGGCTGCACCGAAGAAGAAGCCACCGGTCGCGTTTATGAACTGGCCAACGGCTGCCTGTGCTGCACCGTTCAGGAAGAGTTCTTCCCGGTGATGCGCGAGCTGGTAGCCCGTCGCGGTGATCTCGACCACATCCTGATCGAAACCTCGGGCCTGGCCCTGCCAAAACCGCTGGTCCAGGCCTTCCAGTGGCCGGAAATCCGCAGCGCCTGCACCGTTGATGCGGTGATCACCGTGGTCGACAGCCCGGCCGTGGCTGCCGGCACCTTCGCCGCATTCCCGGACCAGGTCGACGCCCAGCGCAAGCTCGATCCGAACCTGGATCACGAATCGCCATTGCACGAACTGTTCGCCGATCAACTGGCCAGCGCCGACCTGGTGATTCTCAACAAGGCCGACCAGACCAGCCCCGAAGATCTCGCCCGCGTGCGCCTGGAAGTCGCAGAAGAACTGCCGCCGGCGGTGAAGATCATCGAAGCCAGCAACGGTCGCCTGCCGCTGGACGTGCTGATCGGTCTGGGTGCCGGCGCGGAAGATCACATCGACAGCCGTCACAGCCATCATGATCACCACCACGACGGTGATGACGATCACGACGACCACGATCACGACGCTTTCGACTCGATCTCCATCGAACTGCCGCAAGCCGACGAGAGCCTGCTGCTCGATGCGTTGACGCAGCTTGTGGTCCAGCACAGCATCCTGCGGGTCAAAGGCTTCGCGGCGATCCCGAACAAGCCGATGCGTCTGCTGATTCAGGGCGTGGGCACGCGTTTCGACAAGCACTTCGACCGTCAGTGGGGAGCCGACGAGGCACGTGTGACGCGTCTGGTTTTGATCGGTCAGGAACTGGACGCAGCCAGGCTCGAAGCGCAACTGCGCGCCGCGCTCAGCGTTTAAGCCATGCATCTGCTCAGGACCCAGCCCGGCGGTTTCGTGTCGGATGACAACATTGCCGACCTTGGACAAACCCCCGCCGAGCTGGTGATTCTGTGCAGCGGCGACTCCAGTCTCGCGCTGCTCGCCGAGGCCGCCCAGCAACTGCCCGAGGATTACCCGAGCCTGCGCCTGGCCAACCCGATGCAAGTGCAGAACCATGCGTCGGTCGACCTGTACGTCGAGGAAGTGCTGCGTCACGCCAAGGTCATTCTGATCTCGCTGCACGGCGGCATCGCTTATTGGCGTTATGGCGTCGAGCGGCTGGTGGAATTGTCCGAGCGCGGTGTGCAGGTGATCCTGGTGCCAGGCGATGATCGTCCCGACCCGGAACTCAGCGATTTGAGCACCGTGGGCGCCGAGGATCGCGACCGGCTCTGGCAGTTCCTGCGTCAGGGCGGCATGGGCAATGCGCTGGATTTCTTCCGCTGCCTGGCCAATCGCTGGCTGGCGCGGGATTACGAGTGGGGCGAGCCGCAAACGCTGCCGCGCACGGCGATATACCACCCGAACAAAAACACCGCCGCACTGAGTGACTGGCAAGCCGATTGGCGGCCCGGTCAAGCGGTGGCGGCGGTGTTGTTTTATCGCTCGCATTTGCAAGCGGCCAACACGGCGTTTGTCGACGTGTTCTGTCAACGGTTGCAGGTGGCCGGACTCAATCCGCTGCCGATTGCCGTGGCCAGTCTGAAAGAGCCCGGCTGCCTGTCGGTGGTCGAGGACTGGCTCGATGAAATAGACGCGTCGGTGATTCTGAACACCACCGGCTTCGCCCAGTCCAGCCCGGAAGCGCCGCATCTGCGGCCATTCCGGCGGAATATTCCGGTGATCCAGGCCATTTGCGCGCAGGACAACGAACCCGGCTGGCGCGACAGCGAGCAGGGCCTTGGTCCTCGCGATCTGGCGATGCACATTGCCTTGCCGGAGCTGGACGGCCGGATCATCAGCCGGCCCATCAGCTTCAAGGACCTGGCCTGGCGCAGTGAGCGCAGTCAGTCCGACGTGGTGTGTTACCGGGCCCAGCCCGAGCGCATGGATTTCGTCGCTGAGCTGGCGCGGCGCTGGGTCGATCTGGCGCGGCTGCCGAACGCTGAAAAGCGTATCGCTCTGGTGCTTGCCAACTATCCGACCCGGGACGGACGCATCGGCAACGGCGTCGGCCTCGACACGCCAGCCGCCACGCTGAATATCCTGCGGGCGTTGCAGGCCGAGGGTTATCCGGTGCCGGGCGATCTGCCGGACAGCGGCACAGAATTGATCCGGCAACTGCTCGGCGGCGTCAGCAACGACCTCGACACCCTCGATCAGCGTCCGTGTCAGCAAAGTCTGGCGATGGACGATTATCTGGCGATGTTCAACGCGTTGCCCGAAGCCAATCGTGCGGCGGTGCTGGAGCGTTGGGGCGCGCCACAAAAGGATCCGATGTGCCGTGACGGGCGGATGATGATCGCCGGTCTGCGTTTTGGCCTGACCTTCGTCGGAATTCAGCCGGCGCGTGGCTATCAGGTCGACCCGAGCGCGGTGTATCACGACCCGGATCTGGTGCCGCCGCACGCGTACCTGGCGTTCTATTTTTGGCTGCGTCAGACCTACGGTGCTCACGGTGTGATTCACGTCGGCAAGCACGGCAACCTCGAATGGCTGCCGGGCAAAGGCGTGGGCCTGTCGGCGAATTGCTGGCCGGATGCATTGCTCGGGCCGCTGCCGAATATCTATCCGTTCATCGTCAATGACCCGGGCGAGGGCGCCCAGGCCAAGCGCCGCACTCAAGCGGTGATCATCGACCACCTGATGCCGCCGCTGACTCGCGCTGAAACCTACGGCCCGTTGCGCAATCTCGAATTGCTGGCCGACGAGTATTACGAAGCTCAACTGCTCGACCCGCGCCGTGCCCGGGAATTGCAGCGCGACATTCTGCAACTGGTGCGTGACACGCAGATCGATCGCGAACTGCAACTTGACGAAGCCCTCGACAGCGATGCCGATGCGGCGATCTGGTTACCGCGACTGGACACCTATCTGTGTGATCTGAAGGAATCGCAGATCCGCGATGGACTGCATATTTTTGGCGAGTCGCCGACCGGGCGTTTGCGCGTTGATACTTTGCTGGCGCTGCTGCGGATTCCTCGGGGCGATGGTAAAGGGGCGCAGTCGAGTCTGTTGCGGGCGTTGGCGAAGGCGTTCGAACTGGGTTTCGATCCGCTGGATTGCGCGTTGGCCGAGCCCTGGACTGGCCCGCGCCCGATGGAACTGCAATCGATTAGCGATGAAGTGTGGCGCACGGCGGGGGATACCCGAGAGCGTCTGGAGTTGTTTGCCACCCAGTTGATCTCCCAGTCACTGCCATCCCCCTGTGGGAGCGAGCCGCGCTGGGTTGAAGTCGGTGCAATCCTCGACACCCTGCACGAGGTGATCGCCCCACGCCTCGACGCCTGCGGCCCGGCCGAAATGCACGGCTTGCTCGACGCGTTGAGCGGTCGCTTTGTCCCTGCCGGCCCGAGTGGCGCACCCAGTCGCGGTCGCCTCGACGTGCTGCCCACCGGGCGCAATTTCTATTCCGTGGATGTGCGCAACCTGCCGACCACCACGGCATGGCGCATTGGTTTCCAGTCGGCCACGCTGATTCTGGAACGGCACCTGCAGGATCACGGCGATCATCTGCGTCAGCTCGGCCTGTCGGTCTGGGGGACCGCTACCATGCGCACCGGCGGCGACGATATCGCCCAGGCCATGGCACTGATGGGCGTGCGCCCGGTTTGGGCCACAGGCAGTCAGCGGGTCGACGATTTCGAGATTCTGCCGCTGAGCCTGCTCGACCGGCCCCGGGTCGATGTGACGTTGCGGGTTTCCGGCTTCTTCCGTGATGCGTTCGCCAACCTGATTCGTCTGTTCGATGCCGCCGTGCAGGCCGTCGCAGACCTGGATGAACCGGACGACCTCAATCCGCTGGCTGCCAGGGTGCGTGCCGAACGGGAGGCCTTGCGGCAGTCCGGGCTGGATGAAGAGGCTGCCCGGCGTCAGGCCGGCTGGCGGATTTTCGGTGCCAAGCCCGGCGCTTATGGCGCGGGCGTGCAGGGCGCCATCGACGGTCGCCTGTGGCAAACCCGCGAGGATCTGGCCGAGGTTTATCTGAACTGGGGTGCCTACGCCTACGGCGGTTCAGATGAAGGCACCGCCGCCCGTGAGCAATTCGTGCATCGCCTGAGCCAGGTGCAGGCCGTGCTGCAAAACCAGGACAACCGCGAGCACGATCTGCTCGACTCCAACGATTATTACCAGTTTCAGGGCGGCATGCTCGCCGCCGTGGAAAGCCTGCGTGGCGAAGCGGCGGCCAGTTATCACGGCGATCACAGCCAGCCGGACCTGCCGAAAATTCGCACCCTGAAAGAAGAGCTGAACCGGGTGATCCGTTCCCGGGCGGCCAATCCTAAATGGATCGACGGCGTCAAACGCCATGGCTATAAAGGCGCGTTCGAACTGGCGGCGACGGTCGACAACCTGTTCGCCTTCGATGCCACCACGCAACTGATCGATGATCACCAGTACGCGCTACTGGCCGACGCCTATCTGCTGGATCCGTCGACCCGGGAATTTGTGCGCGAACACAACCCCCATGCGTTGCGCGACATGACCGAGCGCATGCTGGAAGCACAGCAGCGCGGGATGTGGCAGGAACCGGGGGCCTACAAAGAGGCGCTCGAAAACCTGCTGCTGGATATTGAAGAAGAGAGCTGAACATGACCGACATCCCGCATTTCCCGCTCTGCGCCGTGGTCGGCGCCGACGATCTGAAGCTGGCGCTGTACCTGACCGCCATCGACCCGAAGATCGGCGGCGTGTTGATCGAAGGCCCGCGCGGCATGGCCAAGTCGACCCTGGCCCGGGGCCTGGCGGATCTGCTGGCCAGCGGTCAGTTTGTCACCCTGCCGTTGGGCGCTACCGAGGAGCGGCTGGTCGGCACACTGGATCTGGATGCGGCGCTCAGCGACGGTCGTGCGCAGTTTTCTCCCGGTGTATTGGCCAAGGCTGACGGCGGCGTGTTGTATGTCGATGAAGTGAATCTGCTGCCGGATCATCTGGTGGACCTGCTGCTCGATGTGGCGGCCAGCGGCACCAATCTGATCGAACGCGACGGCATTTCCCATCGCCATTCGGCGAAGTTCGTGCTGATCGGCACCATGAATCCGGAAGAGGGTGAGCTGCGTCCGCAACTGCTCGATCGTTTTGGCTTGAACGTTGCCCTGAGTGGCCACACGGCACCGGTCGAGCGCGGGCAGATCATTCGTCGGCGACTGGATTTCGACAGCGATCCGCAGGCCTTCTGCGCACAGTGGGAAACCGAGCAGCAAGCCCTGCGCGAGCGCTGTGAAAACGCCCGCAATGCGTTGGCAAGCATTCCTCTTGATGATGAAGCCCTGGCGCAGATCACCGAGCGTTGCTTTGTTGCCGGTGTCGATGGCCTTCGCGCTGATCTGGTCTGGCTGCGGGCCGCCCGGGCGCATGCGGCGTGGCGCGGCGCGCCGACGATCGCGGAGCAGGACATCGAGGCCACGGCTGACTTCGCACTGCGCCACCGTCGCCGTGAGCAGTCATCAGCCAACGCGCAAACACCGACGCAGTCGCCGTCCGGCGCTCAGGCCGAACCGGCGCAAGGGCAGGGCCAGTGGGGCGAAATGCCGGCACCGGCCCTCGCAACCGGCGCGCGCCGCGAAGTACCCGCCTGGCCAAAAAAGCCCTAGGCATTCGCCCCCGATCCGACGCGGGGGCGAATGCCAGACCCCGCGCCGGACGCCTGGACAATGGCCGACAGGGCAAGCGTCACGCCGCCCGTAGTGGCTCGGTGAACTGGCCGGGAACATTGCTCAATGGCCGACCGAAAGTGCGTGGGGATCTTTTGTTTCAATTGCGCACCCGGACACCTCATGACCTGTGGCTGGTGATCGTCGATGCCTCGGCTTCGACCCGCCGCCATCAGGCGCTGAGCGATGCCAAGGGGCTGCTGGCGCAGCTGTTCGATGACGCTTACCGGCAGCGGGCGCGACTCGCCTTGCTGACCGCCAGCGGCGCGGCACCGAAATGGCAGGTGCAGGGTTTGAAAGCTTCCAGCGGGTTGCGAGCATGGCTGGATGAATTGGGGGCGGGCGGCGGCACGCCCCTGTTGGCGGCGCTGATCGAGGCTGAGCAATGGCTGGCGGTGCGCCGCAAGCGATTTCCTGCGGAACAACAACGTCTGCTGCTGATCACCGATGGACGCCTGAAAGACGGGTCCGGTTTGCCGGCTCTCGGGTGCCCGGGCCTGTTGATCGATATCGAGCGCGGGCCGATCAGGCTGGGCCGGGCCAAGCAGTTGGCGACCGCGCTGGAAGCGGATTACCGTCATATCGACGATTTGTTGTCCATTTGAGGTCTATGCTGCATCCAGCCCATCTCACAAGGAGTGAATCATGCGCGTACTGGTCGCCAACCCTCAGGACGATTTTCGCGTAAAGGCGTACGCCGGCACCAACGGCGTGCTGTTGGCAATGGATCTTGCCGAGCCCCGCCGCAAGGGCCTGCTGGGGTTTGCCATCGAGAAACAGCAGGGCGACAAACCGTGGCAATTTCTGTTCAACAGCCTGACCTTTCCCGGCAAGGCTCACACCTTCCCGCAGTTTCACGCCACGCCCAGTGATATCGCGCCGCTGCAGAAATTTCGCTGGGCCGATTACGCGGTCAATCCGGGCACCACGCTGCAATACCGTGTGCACCTGGCTTACGGCACGCCCGATGCGCCGGTCCTGGGGGAGTCGCTGGAACTGAGCATTGCCTCGGACGACGGTCACCCGGCCAATCAACGTGTGATTTTCAACCGCGCCGTGGCCGCCAGTCAGGCGTTCCAGCGCAAGTTTCCCGACCTTGACGCGCAAATCAGCGCCAACAAAAACATGCCCATCGAAGCCTGGCCCGATGCTGCGCGGCAATGGCTCGAAAACGGGCTGCTCGGGCGTCTGCAGGGCTTCATTGAGCGTGCACCCGACAATGAATGGGCGCTGGACATCGCGATCTACGAGTATCAACTGCAAGCCATCATCGACACGGTGAACGCTGCATTCGATCGCGGTGTGCAAGTGCGAGTGCTGTATCACGCCCGCCCCGGTGACGAAGACACCACAATGAACGAGGCCAGCCTTGCGAAGCTACCGCAAACCAGCAAGCGCGGGCGGGTGACCCACGATATTTTCCATGACAAGTTCATTGTCCTCAGTCGTATCGCCGGCGGTGAGCGGCAGCCCCAGGCTGTGTTGTGCGGCAGTACCAATTTCACCGCCAACGGCGTGTATCGCCAGGCTAACGTAGTGCATGTGCTGGATGACACGGCTATCGCGGCGAGCTATCTGCAGACCTTCGAGCAGGTCTGGGCGACGCCGGCGGATGTCGGCGCTACTCGCGACTGGATCACCCAACACAATCCGATGAATCCGGCGCAACCGCTGTTTGCCGGGTTCTCGCCGCGCAGTGGCGGTGCCGATCTGCGCGAGTTCGTCGACATCATCAATGCGGCGAAGAAGGACGTTCTGTTTGTCACCGCGTTCACCTTGCCCGACGCCATTCTCAACGCGCTGCTCGGTCAGCCCCATGACGACATCCTGCGTTACGGCCTGCAGAACACCGCTAGCCGCATTACCGGATTTCACGCCGACCGCACGGCTGAATTCGCCGCCACCGCGTTGCTCAACACAGGGCTGGAAGGCTGGCTGAAAGAGAACATGAAAGGCCAGAAGGGCAACCTGCTGGTGCACACCAAGGCAATCGTCACTGATTTCACCAGCGACAGCCCGACCATCATCAGCGGCAGCCACAATCTCAGCACGGCAGCCAGCAACGGCAACGACGAGAATTTCCTGATCATCCGCGGCGACACCGAACTGGCGGACCGCTATGGCCTGGAACTGCTGCGGTTCTACGAGCATTACCGTTTCCGCTATTTCGCGAAAAAACTCGAGCTGAAACAGGTGCAGCCGCTGGCGGCGGATGACAGCTGGACCAACGACTATTACGTCGAAGGGGATCTGCGTCAGCTGTCGCGCCTGAGGTTTGCCGGGCGCTAGGGTTTATACGCCCATCGCCTGACGGTACTGGCGGGTGCGTCGGCTGAGGTACAAACGGTCGCGGATCAGCGCCCAGAGTGCCGATACTTCGGGATATGGCTTGCGGCCCCGGCTCAGGCGCGCCATCTGGAATCGCACCACGGCCATGTTCGCCAGCGCGGCCAGTGCCTTGCGCTTCCAGCGGATCGGTGGCAGTTGCGGCTCGCTGTGGCGGCCTTCGCGCCAGTGTCTGACCAGACCCGGTTCGATCGCCATTGCCGTGGCGATGCCCGCCATGGCGATGCCGCTGTCGAGTACCTTCTCGACGATGGGCAGGCGCCGGATGCCGCCGGTGACCATCACCGGCATGCGCGCCACGCCGGCCAGTTCGCTGGCCATCTCCAGAAAGAACGCCTCCCGGGCCAGGGTACGCCCGTCACGGGCTTCGCCCTGCATGGCCGGAGCTTCATAACTGCCGCCGGACAGTTCCAGCAAATCGATGGGCTGTTCGTTGAGCCACTCGATCACCTGGCGGGCATCGTTTGTGTCGAAACCGCCGCGCTGGAAATCCGCCGAATTGAGCTTCACTGCCACGCAGAACTGTGGTGAAACGGCCTGACGCACAGCCTCGATCACCGACAGCAGCAGGCGCGCACGATTTTCCAGCGAACCGCCCCAGCGGTCGGTGCGGCGATTGGTCAGCGGCGACAGAAACTGGCTGAGCAGATAGCCGTGGGCCGCGTGGATCTGTACGCCGGTGAACCCGGCTTTCTCGGCCAGCGCGGCACTGGTGGCGAAACGTTGAATGACTTCTTCAATGTCTTCTTCGGTCATCGGTCTTGGCTCGGCGAACAGTTTCGAGAACGAGCCCATTTCCAGTGCTACTGCCGACGGTGCCAGCGCTTGCTGGCCCATATTGGCGAAGGTCTGGCGGCCGGGATGGTTGAGTTGCACCCAGACCTGCGCGCCGCCACTGCGGGCGATTTCAGCCCAGTGGCGGAAACGCTCCAGATGTCGCTCGTCTTCCAGGACCACGCCGCCTGGGCCGGTCATGGCCCGACGGTCAATCATCACGTTGCCGGTCAGCAGCAGGCCGGCGCCGCCATCGGCCCAGGCCTGGTACAAACGGAACAGTTCGCGGGACGGTGCCTGATCACGATCCGCGAGGTTTTCTTCCATGGCGGCTTTGGCGATGCGGTTGCCGACGGTCTGACCGTTGGGCAGTTTCAAAATCTGGAAGGGCGACATTGCTTGACTCCTCATCAGTGATGGCGAGAGGCTAAGCTTAAAGTCAACTTTAATGTCAAGCAGGCAAAACGAGGCTGAGATGAAAATCGGTGAACTGGCGCAACAGAGCGGGCTGAGCGCTTCGAGCATTCGCTTTTATGAGGCTCAGGGCCTGATTCCCAAAGTGGAACGGCTGGGCAATGGCTATCGGCGTTACCCGCCGCAAGTGCTGCAAACCCTCAACATCATCCGCAGTGCCCAGCAGGCCGGGTTTTCCCTTGAAGAACTCAAGCAGCTGTTGCCAGTCGCAGGGACCGGAGAGTTCAAGCACGATGAACTGGTGGAGGGGCTCACGCGCAAGGTGCAACAGATCGAAGTCATGCAGCAGCATCTGGCCCGGAGCAAGGCACGGTTGCTGGAGGTCATCGACAACATTCAATCGAAACCGGAAGGCATGAGCTGCGGTGCCAATGCCGAACGGGTCCTGGCCGCGATCTACCCGGAATCCTGAGCAAGGTTGAAGACGTACAGATTTTGAAATGATTTCCAGCTGTAGGAAAAGTCATCAGAGCTTGTACGCTTCAAGACCCTTTTTCATTCAGGATTTTCATGAACACTCTCTCGGAGCCTCCCGGTTCGACTCAAAGAACCACGTTCCCCTCGCGCCATGGCGCGGTCTTGACGCACTCGCAGCATCCGGTTTTCCGACTCCCGACTATCGTTGATGGCGCAGCCTCCGAGCTTTCGCGCCGCACTTTGCCGTGTCCGGCAGCCTGAATTCACTGAAGAGAGAAGAGGTTGATTATGGAATGGTTAGCGGATCCCACGGCGTGGCTGGGCTTGTTGACACTGATCGTGCTGGAGCTGGTGCTGGGTATCGACAACCTGGTGTTCATCGCGATTCTGGCGGACAAGCTGCCGCCGCATCAGCGCGACCGCGCACGCATCATCGGCCTGAGCCTGGCGCTGATCATGCGTCTTGGCTTGCTGGCGAGCATTTCCTGGCTGGTCACCCTCACGCAGCCGTTGTTCGAAGTGTTCGGCAAGAGTTTCTCCGGTCGTGACCTGATCATGCTGTTCGGTGGTGTGTTCCTGCTGTTCAAGGCGACCATGGAACTGCACGAGCGGCTGGAAGGCCATGTCGGCGAACGCTCGACCAGTACCGCCTATGCATTGTTCTGGCCCATCGTTGCGCAGATCGTCGTGCTCGATGCCGTGTTCTCCCTTGATGCGGTGATTACAGCCGTGGGCATGGTCGATGAACTGGCCGTGATGATGATTGCGGTGGTGGTGTCCATTGGCGTCATGATCGTGGCCAGCAAGCCGTTGACCCGTTTCGTCAACGCGCATCCGACCGTCATCATGCTGTGCCTGGGCTTTCTGATGATGATTGGTTTCGCGCTGACCGCCGAAGGCCTGGGCTTCCACATTCCGAAAGGTTATCTGTACGCCGCGATTGGTTTCTCGATCCTGATCGAGGTGTTCAACCAGATCGCCCGCGCTCGTCGCAAGCGCTCGATGCAGGGATTGCGCCCGATGCGTGAGCGTACGGCTCACGCGGTGATGCGCCTGTTGGGTGGCCGCAAACTGGCGGTAGAAGAGGTGGGTGAGGAGATTTCCGACTTGCTGGATGATGGCGAGGCACCGAGTGCGGAGCTGTTCGACCGTCGCGAGCGGGTGATGATCAGCGGTGTGTTGCAACTGGCCGAACGACCGATCCGTCACTTGATGACGGTGCGTGCCGACATCGATTACGTTGATCTGGCGGACGATGCGGAAGCCATTCGTACACGACTGATGCATTCGTCCTACTCGCGTCTGCCGCTGATTCGCAACGGTACGGTGGATGAACCGTTGGGCTTCGTCCACAAGAAGGAATTGCTCAAGGAGTACCTGGCCGGCAACGAACCGAACCTTGAGCACCTGGCGCGCAAGACGCTGAACCTGCTCGACAGCTATTCGATCCTCAATGCGCTGGAGCAAATGCGGGCGGCCTCGACCCACATTGCCTTTGTGGTGAACGAATTCGGTGACTTTGTCGGTGTGTTGACCATGACCGACATTCTCGAGTCGATCGCCGGCGAGCTGCCGGACGCCAGCGAAATCGCCGGCCCGGATGTGGTCGAAGAGCAGGGCGGGTTCATCGTCAATGGTGCGCTGAACTTGACCCGCATCCGCGAGCACACCGGTTTTCGCGCCGAGCCGACCGAGGACTACCAGACCCTTGCCGGGCTGGTGATGAGCCTGCTGGATCGATTGCCGATGAAGGGTGATCGACTGGAGCATGAAGGCTGGGGCATGACCGTGATGGCGGTCGAGGAGCGGCGGGTGACACGAGTGTTGCTCA
The DNA here is from genome assembly GCF_046231795.1 of Pseudomonas sp. KCJK9016. Taxonomy (NCBI): domain Bacteria; kingdom Pseudomonadati; phylum Pseudomonadota; class Gammaproteobacteria; order Pseudomonadales; family Pseudomonadaceae; genus Pseudomonas; species Pseudomonas sp. KCJK9016. Next base: position 55,010 of record NZ_JBJJMM010000024.1, read on the forward strand.
AACGTGAGGCCTGACGGCCTCACTGATGAAAGGTATACCGGTCTTTCCCGGTGTGCTTTGACTCGTACAACGCTTCATCGGCCTTGATCAGCGCCTGGTTGAGGGTGTCGCCGTCCTCGACCCGGGCCACACCGATGCTGATGGTCACCGGGTGCCGGGTGGTCTGCTCACGCACCACACGGCACAACTCACCGGCCAAGGTCTCGACGTCCTCGCGACGCACGCCGGCCAGATAAATCGCAAACTCCTCGCCACCCAGTCGCGCGTAATCGAACGGTGCCATCACGGCTTTGATGTCCGCCGCGATTCGCTTGAGCACTTCATCGCCGATGTCGTGGCCGTACACATCATTCACTTTCTTGAAGTTGTCGATGTCGATCATCGCCAGGTAATGGTCTTGCTCGCGGGGTGACGCTTGCAGGCTTTTTTCGGCGCGGGTCATGAACGAACGGCGATTGGGGATTTCCGTCAGGGTGTCGTTGTAGGCCTGGTCCAACAACAGTTTGGACATGATGTAGTTGTAGAGCTTGGTCTGGCGCAGCTTCAAAAACGTGTAGATGGTTAATGAACAGAGAAACACGCTATAGGCTATGGTCATGACGCCTTTGAGCTCCAGCAGGCTGATACCGGTGCCCATGAACGGGTTGAGCATCAGCCAGGTGACGGCCTGCGCAGCGAAGAACGACCAGCGACTGAGGGGCAGCACGGAGGCGCTGTAGAGTGTGGTGGCGGCAGCGAGTACCAGCCAGATGCCATGAAAGGTCGGCGGTAAACCGTCGATTACCATCCGTATGCCCAGGGTGATGAGAAACACGAACGTCAGGTTCAGCCAGTCAAAATGACGGGCCTTGCGCGTGAATAGCAGCACCACGGCAAGCATCGCGAACGCTGCGATGAACACCATCGAGCGCCAGGTGAAGTCCTGGTCGCCGAGGAAACTGACGATCAGGTCGAAGGCCAGCCAGATGCCCATGCTGGCCAGATAGATCAGCAGACAGAACGAATGCAGCCGTTCGAACTCATGCTGGATGAACTCGTCCCACAGCTCGGCGGGGGCGGTTCGCTTCAGGACTTCGTCTTCAATGGTTTTGTACATTGCTGCCCGAATGCTTGCGCTGGTTGTCGAGAATCACCTGGCCCCACGGCCGGTATCGCAGGGAAAATACGGCGCTTTGATGACAACCGGTCGCGGTGTCATCCGGGCGGGCCGGTTCTGCACGGAACGGCTCGCCCTCGCGGCTGACCTGGCGGAATGCTTCGCGCACGATGCCGACGGAGCAGGGCAGTGCGCTGGAGTAGCCGTTGCGCACCAGCGGCGGCAGGCGCCCGGTACCGGCGCCGTCCTGCCACCAGACTTGCGCGCCGGCTGCCGCCAGATCACCCAGCCATTGGGCGTTGACCGTCGGCGCAAGTTTTCCGGCACTGAAGGCGCTGACATGCAACGGGGCATCGAGTTTGGCCGCGAAGTCTTGCAACTGGCGCTGTAACGTTTCCCGCCGGTCGGCTGCCAAAAAGTGCAAATCATCCAGCTCCAGCGGCAGATACCAGCCGCTGACCGGCAGTTTCCATTCCTGGCGCAGCTTCTGTTGCTGCGCCAGCGACTGCCCCAGCTGCGCCTGCCAGTAGGCGCCGAGGCCGGCACTGTCCAGCTCATCAATGCGTTTGTAGTACGCCGGGTCCATCGACAACCCCAGCACCAGTTGCAGACCTTGCTGCCGGGCAAGCTTCAGACTGTTGGCGAGCCAGCCGTTGGCGCCGCCGAAGTCCGAGTCGCCGTAAGCCGTCCATTGCACGATGACTGTCCGCGCCCCTTGCCGGGCAGTGTCCTGCCAGACTTTCTGCCATTGCGCAGGCGTCAGACCGGCATCGACATTCAGCGGTTGATAGAACACCCGCTCATCGGCCCGCACGAGCGTGGCACCCAGCACCAGGCAGAACAACAACATCCAACGAGCCATCAGAAATTCCACTCCACGCCCAGCAGCACACCGTTGCCGCCTTCATACAGGTTGCCGCCCAGCGACTGTTGATACTCGGTGCGTACCGTCAGTTTCGAGCGGTAGGCGTTGTAGCGGTCCTCGTCGTACCACCATTGCCAGCGCAGCCCGACACCGGTACGCAGATCCTGCCGCCAGTCATTGCTCGGGTCCTGGCTGGCAAACTCAAGGAAGCCGTAAGGCATGATGGTCTGGGCGCCGCTGTCCGGCAGCTTCCAGGCGTGCCCCTGCTGGAACCGCGACAGCCACTGATGATCGCCAGCCTTCGTCCACCAGGCTGCATCGAGGTAGAGGAAGCGCTCATCCCAATCGTTTTCGTCAACGCGCCAGTCGTTACGGTACTTGCCCTGATCGAGAAACGAAGCCGTGGCGCGCAGCAGGTAGTCCGTGGTGGTGTGACCATCCTTGCGGTGGTCGTTGATCTGATCGAGCAACTTCTCCGGGACCAGCATCTGGCCGAGGCTCAGGCTGTGGCTGTCGTCATCGCTGAACTGGCTCTGCTTGTAGATTTCACCATAGAAGTTGATGTTCTGCGTGCCCCACGGTTTGTAGCGCAGGCCGACGCCGGCGGCGAGGGATTCGGCGTAACTGGAACGCCCCTGTCCACCGAGCAGGACCCGGCCATACACCGACAGCGTGCTGCCGGCCCGGCTCGGTTCTTCGCCAAGGGCGTGATCCCACATCGCCAGTTGCACGTTTTGCGAGTCGGCATGGCGGCGCGAGCCTTTGCTTTCGTCCGGTCGCACGAAGTCATTCGTTGAAACGCCGGCCGGTGACCAGGTGCTGGCGATCGTCCGGCTGTCGCGGCGGGAGAGTGTTTCGTGAGCGCGACGCTGACGGTAACGCCGCGCTTCCATGCTGCCGTCTTCATCGTCGGCGGCCACCGGGTTCTGTTCCAGGTCGATTACCCGGCGTAACTCCTTGCGGGCAGCAGCACTGTCTTCCACTTCGTCATACCGCCAGGCCAGGGTTTCGCCGAGTCGGTAATCCTCGGGGAAGTCGCGGGTCGCCTGTTGCAGATAGGAAATTGAGGTGGCGCGTTCTTCGCGAGTTTCGGCACCGGCCAGACGCATGCCGTAGTCGGCGCGGTAACGCGGGTTGTTCGGATCGCGGTGCACAGCCTCGGCCAGCCACGTGGTGCTTTGCGGCAAGTCTCCGGCTTTTTGCGCAGTGACCGACGCCGCGTAGAAATGCCCGGCGTCCGGTGCTTTTTGTAACGCCTGGCGCTGACGCTCCAGTCCCTGGGCATGATCACCGCGTGCGTCGGCAATGGCCGCACCCAGGGCCCATTCATTGGCTCCCCGTGTGGTGCTCTGCTGCCAGTAATGTTCGGCGGTCTGACTGTCGCCGGCATTCAGCGCACTGCGGCTGGCGGTAAGGCGGGCGTTGTCGCTCAGTTCCGTTATGGGAGTGCTGCGCCAGATGGCCAGTGCGCCAACGGAATCACCGGCGGCTTCCAGAGCGTAGGCCAATGGCAGGCGACCGCTGCGGTCACCGAGTTTTTCCGCTTGCCGGTAATACACAACGGCCTCGCCGGGTCGGTCCGGCATCGCGCAGCGACCCAACGCGCGGTAATCGCCGGCAACCTGCGGGTGGTCGCCGATGGCTTGCTGAACGGCGTCGCACTGGCCGTTTTCCGCGAGTTGCGCAAGCAACTGATCACGGGTGGCGCCGTCGACACGGCTGATCAGCAGGGCCATTCGTCGTTGCTGTTGCGGCGTCGTGGTTTTCGAAGCGGCATAAAGCCCGGCCAGCCGTTGGAGCGCAGTGGCCGGCAAACGTCCTTGATGCCGGTCGAAGGCGGTTTCGAGCAGCTGTTGCGCCTGTGCGCGATCGTCGTTGTTGACCGCCAGGAAGGTGGCCTGATCCAACGACTTCAGGTTGCCGGTCTGCCGGTAGTGAAGTTCCCACAAGGTCTGCGCTTCCGTCATGCGGCCCATGCGTTGCGACAGTTCCGCCCGACGTTTGACGATTTCAGGCGTTTGCGTCTGGCCGGCCAGCCACGCGTCGACCTTGTCGCTGCGCCCCTGATCCTGCCAGACATCCAGCAGTTGCGCCTGCCGGCGGTTTTCCCACGGCTGGGGCAGCCGCGTGCTTTGCAACAAGTCGGTGGCTTGCAGGCGTTGGGCGAGTATCAGCCAGGTTTGCGGATCGTCGTCAGGCGTGCAGCTGCGAAATTGTTTGAGTGCTGCTTCCGGATCATGGCGCGACAACCATTCGGTGGTTTCCAGGCAAGGACGCTGCAGGTCATTGCTCAAACGCTGCACGGTCGGCACGTCTTCTGTCTTGCGCGCCAGTTCCCACAAGCGCTGGCGTTGCGCCGGGTCGGCCAGGTCGGAGTCCGGCAACGACTGAATCCAGCGTTGTGCCTGTTGCTCATGACCCATGGCAATGGCGCGGTCGACCATCGCCAGACGGATCTTGCGGGCGGCTTCCGGATTCGGTGCCTGTTGCAGCAGTTGTTGTAGCGGTTTTTCGTCGAGACGCTGCACGTAAGCGTTGGCCAGACGCTGCCAGCCGTCGGCATCCAGCTGTTTGCGCGCTGCGAGCGGTGCGAGCTGATCGATGGTGCCGCTCCAGTCGCGCAGTTGCTCCGACCAGTTGGCCCGTGCCAGGCGCAGGATATTGTCGTCGCCCTTGGGCGACAGTTGCGCCAGCCAGTCATGGGCCCTGGCTGCGCCGCCAAACTTGGCCAGGCTCAGGCTGTAGGCCTGCCAGAGGCGCACGCGGTCATTCAGGTTGCTGGTGGCCATCCAGCTTTCAACCTGAGTGCTGGTGGGAGGATCCTGCTCGATCCAGGTCAGGCGCAGGTCAAGAAGGGCGTCGCTGTTGGCCGGCAATGCCTGCATGGCGTCCTTGTAGCGACGTTGTTTGGCCAGCGACTCGACCAGCAACGCTCGGGCCTCGTCGTTTTTCGGGACCTTTTCCAGCAGGTGGCGCATCAGGCGCTCGACTTCTTTCCAGTTGCCCTTTTTTGCTTCGCGGTAACTGCGGTCCATGTAGGGATAGCTGCGAAACTGTTCAAAGTCGCTCAACGGCGCAGCCTGCAGCGGGTAAGCCGTGCTCAGGCCCAGCAGCAGGCTGCCCATCAGCAAGGTGTGACGATGTACAGGCTTCATGCGACCTCCCGGACAATGCGGTAGGCGGCTTGCTGCTCACTGGCCTGGTCGGCCAGGGCCTGTTCCAGAATTTCCTGGGTAATCATGCCGCGGGAAATCAGGTGTTCGCCGAGCGACATCTGTTCGGCGTCGAAATCGATCAGCGCCTGATTGAAAAGGGTCGGCGGCACCATGCCGCGCACCTGCAACAGATTACCCAGCAGCACCTGATGGCGGCTGACCCGCTCCAGCAGGTTTTCATCGTCCTGATGGCGCTCAAGCACTTCGAGCATATGACGCACTTCCTCATTCTGACGGGGACTCGCATACCAATAGCGAATGCCCAGTGTCACGCGGCCCTGGGGTGCCAGACGGCTACGCACCGGGCGTTTCAGTTGACGGCTGATGGCGCCGAGCGAGACCTGGCTGACCGGACCTTCGGAAGCCAGAATCAGGGTCTCGCCTTCTTCGGCCACCGGCAGCACGCCGTAGTGCGATGCGACCCGGCGTGGCACGGCATCGATCAAACGCTTGTCGAGCTTGAAAGGGTTGAGCGGTGCCCATTCCAGATCCAGCTGTTCGGCCAGGGCCTGTACGAGCTGCGTGCTGTCGATGTATTCGCGCAGCAGCAATTCGCGCCCCAGACGACGGCGCACCGGGCTGGTGATTGCCGCTTCGAGCTGTTCTTCGGTGAGCAGACCTTTTTCCACCAGCCGATGGCCCAGCGGGGTCCGCTGCGCCTTGGTCAGCGCCGGAAACTCGTGGGTGGTCTTGTCCCAGGCCACGCGGCGCGAGTCGCCCATTTCCATGACCTGGCGCAGGGCGCGCAGGTTGGCGAAGAAGTTGACGAAGTTGCTCCACATCATACGCGGCGCAGACAGCAGGCCTTCGACCAGTCCGTAATAGCGGGTCACGAACCAGCCACGCTGGAACAGACGGTTGAACAGCATCAGGCCGTTGAGCCACAGCAGCGCCGAGAGCAACGAGCTGTCGGCGAGGATCGACGGATAGCGCCATGACTCGGGAGAGATCACCGTGATTGCCCACATCGCCAGCAGCACCAGGAACAGCAGGTTGACCATAAAACTGAGCAGGTAGGCGATCAAGCCGCGACGGTCGCGCCACAGGAAGTAATTGAGCAGGCCCTTGCGGCTCCAGCCGAGGTTCTTGGTGCCTTGAAACACGATACCGACGATCCACCGCGACTTCTGCCGGATCGCATGTTGCAAGTCCCTCGGGAAGTGTTCACGCACGCAGATCACCTGTGAGAATTCGCGGTTCATCCCGAACACCCACGGTTGTTCCAGTGCCAGTTTCGGATCGCTGACCGAGTAGCGGGCAAAGATGCATTTCATGCCTTTCTGCTTGAGGCGGAAACCGATGTCGTAGTCTTCGGTTAGGCTCTGTACGTCAAAGGCAATGCCGTCGCCGTCCTCCAGCAGCGCACTGATGGCCTTGCGACTGAAGCAGGTTCCGACTCCGGCACTCGGCACCTGCCCGGTGAGGGCTTCGCGGACGATGACGTCCTTGCCGTGGTTTTCGGCGAATTCATCCACATAGTGCCCGGCGGTGAAGCCTTTCCACTCCGGTGCATAGGGGTAGACCGGAATCTGGATCAGGTCTTTGTTCGGTAGCAGGTAGTTGTAGAGGCGCAACTCCATCGGGGAAATCACGTCTTCGGCGTCATGGAGGATGAACCCGGCGAACTCGATTTTCGCCTCGCTTTCGAAGCGCAGGATCGCGTCGATGATGTTGTTCAGGCAGTCGGCCTTGCTGGTCGGGCCGGGGCGGGCGCAGACCACTTTATGCACGTTGGGGTAGTGCTGGCAGACCGCATCGACGTCGGCCTGGGTTTCGGCGTCGTTGGGGTAGGTGCCGACGAAGATCTGATAGTTCTCATAGTCGATGGTCGAGGCGGCCAGCCGCGCCATTTCGCCGACCACACCGACTTCGTTCCACGCCGGCACCATGATTGCCAGGGGCTTCTCGGGAATCGAATACAGGCGCTCCTCGTCGGCACGCTTGAATTTCTCGTAGATGCGCCAACGGCGGATGAACTTGCGGCCCCAGTACACCAGATCGATGAACAGGTCATCGAGACCGAGGATGAACATCAGCAGGGCGAGGAAGATCGCCACATACTTCAGACCAAACAGCACATACGCGAAAAAGTCGACCCAACCCAGGCTCATACGCCGTTACCCGCCGCCGAGCGTGCGCTCAGCCAGGCGTGGAGGCGAGTGGCGATGCGTTCGCTGGCGTGGCCGTCACCGTACGGACTGTGGACACGGCTCATGCGTTTGTAGGTTGCCTCATCATCGAGCAACTGGCTGGCCTCCTTGACGATCTTCGCGGTGTCGGTGCCCACCAGCAACACGGTGCCGCCTTCGAGTACGGAGGGGCGCTCGGTGACGTCACGCAAGACCAGCAGCGGCTTGCCGATGGCCGAGGCTTCTTCCTGGACGCCGCCGGAGTCGGTCAGGATGAAGTGCGCACGGCCCATCAGCCAGACGAAGTTCGGGTAATCCTGAGGAGCGACCAGATAAATGTTGGGCTTGTCGGCGAGCATGCCGTACACCGCATTTTGCACCTGTGGGTTGAGGTGCACCGGATAGACAAATTGCACATCCGGATAGCGCAGGGCGAGATCGGCCAGGGCCTGGCAGATGTTCTGGAAACCGTCGCCGAGGTTTTCCCGGCGATGACCTGTGATCAACACCATGCGACGGCTGTCGTCGAGCACCGACAAGGGGGAATCGGCCGCCGGACGCCACTGGCTTTGCTGCTGGTGCGTGCGCATCCACAGCAGCGCATCGATCACGGTGTTGCCGGTGATTTCGATGTTGTCCTGCGGTACGCCTTCGCGCAGCAGGTTGGCTTCGGCCTTGCCGGTTGGCGGGAAGTGCAGGTCAGCGATCACGCCGGTCAGGCGCCGGTTGGCTTCTTCCGGCCAGGGCGCGCGCAGGTTGCCCGTGCGCAGGCCTGCCTCGACATGGCCGATGGGCAACTGGCGATTGAAGGCGGCGAGGGCGGCGATGAAGCTGGTGGTGGTATCGCCGTGTACCAGCACGATGTCCGGTTTGACCCTTTCGTATGCCTGATCGAGTTGTGCAAGAAGATGTTGCGAGAGACCGTTGAGGGTCTGGCCCTGCGTCATGACTTGAAGGTCTTCATCGACGGTCAGTTCGAACGCGTCGAGCACCTGTTTGAGCATCTCCCGATGCTGGCCGGTGGAGCAGATGTTGAGTTTGATATCGGGCCACTGACGCAGAACCCGGGCCAAAGGGGCCATTTTGATGGCCTCCGGGCGAGTACCGAAAACCATCATGACATTAAAGGACATTGACCCCTCCTGGGACGAAGCAAGGCCGTGACCAACAGGCCACCAGCACCTATCTCTTTCTGAGAAATAAAGAAAAGCAGCCGGACGGGAGCTTGTCCAATCCGGCCTCAAGGCTAGTTGTTACAGATCAATTGGAACGAAAGTGCCACTACCTGATGGCTCTTAGGTGGCACTTTCAGGAAAAGTTCCATCGTTTTGCGCGGGGGATGGTGCAGAGGGTGCTGAGGGTGTGGCGCAGCCACTTCAGGTCATGGGCCGGCTTGCGTGCGGCGGCGCAGGTTCTGGGTTTGCCCAGGTGTTGGGTGAAGTCTTGCAGCAGGGATTCTTCGGTACCGATGCCTTTCAGTTTTTTGACCAGAACGCCTTCCTTATAAAACAACACTGTCGGTGTGCCCGTGACATCCGGATGCGGGCACGACTGTGCTGTATCGAGCATGAAGATATCCATCCAGGGTCGGAAGGGCTTGGCGATATCGAGGAACACTGGACTTGCGAAAACGCAGGCGCCGCAGTGCTCGTTGAAGAAATACAGGACAACAAGGCGCCTGGCTTTCAAGACCTTCCGGTACGTGGGGGGCAACGCTGAATATCGAGTTGGCTTCGTCATTGGAGCCTCCTTTATCCAATGTGTTGGACAGCACGACGTTAGGGGAGCTGCGGCCGTTGCTGCAACTGTCAGAGTTGACAGGTGCGGCCCGTGCCGAATCGTGCATCGCGCACCAGGATGTGGCCCGGATACCCGCCATGTGTGACGCAAAGTAGCGAAATGTGGTGTCGCGTTTGGTTACACCGTTTCATGGGTTTTCGCCATCTCTTTGATTCAAAACAAAATTCAATCCATTGCAGATTCCCCGGGAATCCTGTGGCACACTTTCTGCTGTCTATTCCGTAGTAACAAACCTAGTTCCGGTATAGCGGAATAAACAACTTCTTGGAGTGCTTGCCATGCATCGCCGACCTTCCTTGTTCAAAGCGTGTGTTTTTGTTCTCGCGGCTTCGTCCGCTGTCATGGGCATGGCCCAGGCGGCCGACAGCAAGCTCGACAGCGTCCTGGCCCGTGGAAAACTGATCGTGGGCACCGGCAGCACCAATGCGCCGTGGCACTTTCAGGGGGCGGACGGCAAGCTGCAGGGATTCGATATCGACATCGCCAGGATGGTGGCCAAAGGTCTGTTCAATGACCCGAGCAAGGTCGAGTTCGTGGTGCAGTCGTCCGATGCTCGGATTCCCAATCTGCTGACCGACAAGGTCGACATGAGCTGCCAGTTCATCACCGTCACCGCCAGTCGCGCGCAGCAAGTGGCGTTTACCCTGCCGTACTACCGCGAGGGCGTCGGCCTGCTGCTGCCGAACAACAGCAAGTACAAGGAAATCGAAGACCTGCAGGCTGCCGGCGACAGCGTGACCGTGGCGGTACTGCAGAACGTGTACGCCGAGGAACTGGTGCATCAGGCGCTGCCCAAGGCCAAGGTCGATCAATACGACAGCGTTGATCTGATGTATCAGGCGGTGAACTCCGGTCGTGCCGATGCCGCCGCCACCGACCAGTCTTCGGTCAAATACCTGATGGTGCAGAACCCGGGTCGCTATCGCAGCCCGACGTACGCCTGGAGCCCGCAGACCTACGCCTGTGCCGTCAAGCGTGGCGATCAGGACTGGTTGAACTTCGTCAACACCACCCTGCATGAAGCCATGACCGGCGTTGAATTCCCGACTTATGCCGCCTCGTTCAAACAATGGTTCGGCGTCGATCTGCCAACGCCTGCCATCGGTTTTCCTGTCGAATTCAAATGATCCCCGTGAGAGCGGGGGGCCATGACGCGCCCCGCTCAAGGTACTGCCAACCATGAACTATCAGTTGAACTTTGCCGCCGTGTGGCGCGATTTCGACACTTTGCTGGCGGGGCTCGGTCTGGGCCTTGAACTGGCGCTGGTGTCGATCGCCATCGGCTGCGTGATCGGCCTGCTGATGGCGTTTGCCTTGTTGTCCAAGCATCGCGCCTTGCGGGTGCTGGCATCGGTGTATGTGACGGTGATCCGTAACACGCCGATTCTGGTGTTGATTCTGTTGATTTACTTTGCGTTGCCGAGCCTGGGGATCCGGCTGGACAAGATCCCGTCGTTCATCATCACCCTGTCGCTGTATGCCGGGGCGTACCTGACCGAAGTGTTCCGCGGCGGTTTGTTGAGCATCCCCAAGGGCCAGCGCGAAGCAGGCCTGGCCATCGGCCTGGGGGAATGGCAGGTGAAAGCCTACGTCACCGTGCCGGTGATGTTGCGCAATGTGCTGCCGGCGCTGTCGAACAACTTCATTTCGCTGTTCAAGGACACCTCGCTGGCCGCCGCGATCGCGGTACCGGAGCTGACCTATTACGCGCGCAAGATCAACGTCGAGAGCTACCGGGTCATTGAAACCTGGCTGGTGACCACGGCGTTGTATGTCGCGGCCTGTTACCTCATTGCCATGCTGCTGCGGTACCTGGAGCAGCGTCTGGCAATCCGCCGATAGGAGGCTGCGATGTACGAATCCCCTAGTTGGTTGCATGAGTTGTGGGTTGCGCGGGAGCCACTCTGGCAAGGCTTTGTCACCAGCGTGCAGGTGTCGGCGCTGGCGATTCTGTTCGGCACGTTCATCGGTGTATTTGCCGGTCTGGTACTGACCTACGGCAAATTCTGGATGCGTGCGCCGTTCCGTTTTTATGTCGACCTGATTCGCGGTACTCCGGTGTTCGTCCTGGTGCTTGCCTGTTTCTACATGGCGCCGGCGCTCGGCTGGCAGATCAGCGCGTTTCAGGCCGGAGCCCTGGGTTTGACGCTGTTCTGCGGCTCCCACGTCGCCGAAATCGTGCGTGGTGCATTGCAGGCGTTGCCTCGCGGGCAAATGGAAGCCAGCAAAGCCATCGGCCTGACGTTCTATCAGTCCCTCGGTTACGTGCTGTTGCCTCAGGCCCTGCGGCAGATCCTGCCGACCTGGGTCAACTCGTCCACGGAAATCGTCAAGGCCTCGACCTTGTTGTCGGTGATCGGTGTGGCCGAGCTGCTGCTCAGCACCCAGCAGATCATCGCCCGGACGTTCATGACTCTGGAGTTTTATCTGTTCGCCGGTTTTCTGTTCTTCGTCATCAACTACGGCATCGAATTACTCGGCCGGCACATTGAAAAGCGGGTGGCCCTGCCATGACTCAAGCTCAAGTTTCCAACGTCCAGAACGGTCAGCCCCTGCTGGATATCCGAGGTCTGCACAAACAATACGGCGCGGTCGAAGTGCTCAAGGGGGTCGACCTGAGCATGCAGCGCGGCAACGTGGTGACGCTGATCGGCTCCAGCGGCTCGGGCAAGACCACGCTGCTGCGCTGCGTGAACATGCTGGAGGAATTTCAGGGTGGGCAGATCCTGCTCGACGGCGAGTCCATCGGCTATGACGAACTCAACGGCAAACGCGTGCGCCATCCGGAAAAAGTCATTGCGCGCCATCGGGCAATGACCGGCATGGCGTTCCAGCAATTCAATCTGTTTCCGCACCTTACCGCGTTGCAGAACGTCACCCTCGGCTTGCTCAAAGTCAAAAAGATGCACAAGGACGAAGCCGTGGTCCTGGCTGAGAAATGGCTGGAGCGGGTCGGCCTGCTGGAGCGGCGCAATCACTTCCCCGGCCAGTTGTCCGGTGGCCAGCAGCAGCGCGTGGCGATTGCCCGGGCGATTGCCATGAACCCGAGTCTCATGCTGTTCGACGAGGTCACTTCGGCCCTCGACCCGGAACTGGTCGGCGAAGTGCTGAACGTGATCAAGGGCCTGGCCGAAGACGGCATGACCATGTTGCTGGTGACCCACGAAATGCGTTTTGCGTTCGAGGTCTCGGACAAGATCGTGTTCATGAATCAGGGGCGCATCGAAGAGCAGGGGCCGCCCAAGGCGCTGTTCGAGCGTCCGCAATCACCGCGGCTGGCGGAATTTCTCAAGAGCACGCGGTTCTGAATTTTCATTTTTTCAATCAGGAGAAACACCCATGAGCATTACGCGCTACGGCACCGGCAGCACCGCCGCCGGCGGTCAGCCACGACCCTTCGCGCGCGCAGTCGAGGCCGATGGCTGGCTGCACGTTTCCGGGCAGGTGCCGGCGGTGGATGGCGAGATCATTGTCGGGGGCATCGTCGAGCAAACGCATCAGACCATGAAGAACCTGATCGCGATCCTCGAAGAGGCCGGTTATGGTCTGGAGGATGTGGTCCGTGCCGGGGTGTGGCTGGACGATCCGCGGGATTTCACCAGCTTCAACAAGGTCTTCGGCGAGTACTTCAAGCCTGAGCACGCACCGGCCCGGGCCTGTGTGCAGGCGAGCATGATGGTCGACTGCAAGGTCGAGATCGATTGCATTGCATACAAAAAGAAGGCCTGAAACTTGTATTGATTTCTTCGCGAGCAGGCTCGCTCCCACAGGGGATCGCATTCCAGATCCGGGAGCGAGCCTGCTCGCGAAAGCGATCTAACGGTCGACGCTGCACTCTCGCTAAACTCCCGGCACTTTCATTGGGAACTGAAGACATGACCGAAGACACCATCAAGCGCCGGGCACGCGGTCTGGACCGGGCGTTCGATATCCTCGATTTCCTCAAGGAGATCGGCCAGCCGCTGCGTCCGAACGACATTGCCAACGGCATCGGCAGCCCGAAATCCACGGTCTACGAGCTGGTGGCCTCGTTGCTCGAACGACGGATTCTGGAACCGGTGGGCAAGGACGGCCACGTCTATCTAGGGCGTCAGCTGTACTTCCTCGGTCAGGCGCATCTGCGTCATTTCGACCTCAGCCGCGAGGCCGATCATGCGCTGCAGGAGATTGTCAGCCAGACCCGGGAAACCGCGCAGATGTGCCTGCTCAACGGGCGCAAATACACGGTGGCGCTGATGAAGGAGGGCGAGCGGCATTTCCGCATTTCTTCCGATATCGGCGAAAACGCACCGATCCCGTGGACGGCGTCAGGCCGCTTGCTGCTGGCGCACTTGAGTGACCAGCAGATCAGCGACCTGATCGACCCCGAAGATTTCATTTTGCCGGATGGCGAGCGCCTGCCGATGGAGACCTTCCTCAAGGAAATCCGTCAGGCCGGCATCGACGGGTTTTTCTCGTTCGACAGTGTCGCCGACACCTTTACCCATTGCTTTGCCGCTCCGGTCAAAGACCCGAGCGGCGTAGCCATCTGCACCTTGTGCATCGTCGCCCCGCGAGCCGATGCCAAAAACAACTACAACGACTATCGCCGGGTGTTGATCGAGAGCGCCAACAGCCTCGCCCGGCGAATCCACGAATAATCGCGACCGCCAGCGGGCGCGACTGTGAGGAGTTCGACCATGACGACTGCCAACAACACTGCTGCCGTGGAAAAGGGCGACGCCGTCCTCGGTGCGCAACTGGTGCGTGACATCAGCCTGCCGGCGCTGGTGCTGCATCGCGAGGCCCTGGAGCACAATATCCGCTGGATGCAGACATTTGTCAGCGACAGCGGCGCCGAACTGGCGCCTCATGGCAAGACCAGCATGACCCCGGCGCTGTTTCGTCGTCAGCTCGACGCCGGTGCCTGGGGCATCACCCTGGCCAGCGCCACTCAGACCCGCGCCGCCTATGCCCACGGCGTGCGCCGGGTGTTGATGGCCAACCAACTGGTCGGCACGCCGAACATGGCGTTGATTGCCGATCTGCTGGCGGCCGATCCAGGCTTTGACTTCTATTGCATGGTCGACCATCCGGACAATGTCGCCGATCTGGGCGCTTACTTCGCTTCGCGCGGCGTGCGCCTGAACGTGATGATCGAGTACGGCGTGGTCGGCGGCCGTTGCGGTTGCCGTACCGAGCAGGAAGTCATCGAACTGGCCAGAGCCATTGGTGCGCAACCGGCGTTGGCCCTGACCGGGATCGAAGGTTACGAAGGTGTGATTCACGGCGATCACGCCGTCATCGGCATTCGTGAGTTCGCGGCCTCGCTGGTGCGCCTGGCGGTGCAATTGCAGGACAGCGGCGCGTTCGTCATTGCCAGGCCGATCATCACGGCGTCGGGTTCGGCGTGGTACGACCTGATCGCCGAATCGTTCGAAGCGCAGAACGCGGGCGGGCGCTTCCTCAGCGTGCTGCGTCCGGGCAGTTACGTGGCCCATGACCATGGCATCTACAAAGAGGCGCAGTGCTGCGTGCTTGACCGTCGCAGCGATCTGCATGAAGGCCTGCGTCCGGCACTGGAAGTCTGGGCCCACGTGCAGTCGCTGCCGGAGCCGGGATTCGCGGTGATTGCCCTCGGCAAACGTGACGTGGCGTTCGATGCCGGTCTGCCGGTACCGCTGCGACGTTACAAGGCCGGCGTGGTGCCGGCGGTGGGTGAAGATGCCAGTGCCTGCAAAGTCACAGCCGTGATGGACCAGCATGCCTTCATGAACGTGGCGCCGGGAGTGGAGCTGCGGGTCGGCGACATCATTTCCTTCGGCACTTCTCACCCGTGCCTGACCTTCGACAAGTGGCGCGTGGGGCTGCTGGTGGACGAGCAGCTGTCGGTGATCGAAACCATGGAAACCTGTTTCTGATGAGTACGCTCAGCCCTCTGGGCCCGAATATCCCGCGCATCGCTCTGATCGGCGAATGCATGATCGAACTCCAGCAGCGCGCCGATGGCAGCCTGCAACAGAGCTTCGGCGGCGATACGCTGAATACCGCGGTCTATCTGTCCCGCGCCATGGGCGACAAGGCGCAGGTAGATTACGTTACAGCGCTGGGCGACGACAGTTTCAGCGACGCCATGTGCCGCAGTTGGGCCGCTGAAAACATTGGCCTGGATCTGGTCCAGCGCTTGCCCGGTCGTTTGCCGGGCCTGTATTGCATCCAGACCGATGCTGCCGGCGAACGTCGCTTTCTCTATTGGCGCAACGAAGCCGCCGTGCGCGACTGCTTCACTACGCCTGCCGCCGCGCCGATTCTCGCGGCGTTGCCGGACTACGACGTGCTGTATTTCAGCGGTATTACGCTGGCAGTGCTCGGCGCGCAGGGGCGGGAAAAGCTGATCCAGACTTTGATCGAAGCCCGTCAGCGCGATGCGCGGATCGTTTTCGACAACAACTACCGGCCACGGCTGTGGGCCTCGGTAGAAGAGGCGCGGGCGGCCTATCGCAGCGTCCTGCCCCATGTCGATCTGGCGTTGCTGACGGTGGACGACGAACAGGCGCTGTTCCATTTCGAAGACTGTGACGCGGTGTTTGAGGCTTACGCGCAGATCGGCACGCCGGAAGTGGTGCTCAAGCGCGGTGCCGAAGCCTGTCTGATCCGTTGCGACGGGGAAGCGTTCGAAGTGCCGGCACAGAAGGTCGTGAAGGTGGTGGACACCACGGCGGCGGGGGACTCGTTCAGTGCGGCGTATCTGGCCAGTCGCTTGTCGGGCGCAAGTCCTGCGCAGGCGGCGGAGGCGGGGCATCGGTTGGCGAGTCGGGTGATTCAGGTGCCGGGGGCGCTGATCCCCAGGGATTGACCCGATCCCTGAAGGCGCTGCCGAAAGCCGCGCCTTCAGGGCACCTTATCAGTCGCGGAAAAACACCTGCACCAAGTGATAACCGAACTTGCTCTTGATCGGCCCGTGCACCGTGCGCAGCGGTTTCTTGAAGATCACCGCGTCGATCGCGCCGACCATCTGCCCTGGCCGCACTTCACCCAGATCGCCGCCGCGTTTGCCGGAAGGGCAGGTCGAAAACTTCTTTGCCAGTACATCGAACGCTTCACCGTTGGCGATGCGCTGTTTGAGTTTTTCAGCCTCATCGGCAGTCTTGACCAGGATGTGGCGGGCTTGGGCTTTCATCGTGCAATACCTGTAGCGGGGTGACGGCGGGGCGCGGATTATGCCTCAAGTCACGGGGTTTGGCTGAACATCGCGCGGATCTTGCCGGCCAGCTGTTCGATGGAAAACGGCTTGGCGACCATGTCCATGCCGTCCTCGAGAAATCCCTGACGCTCGGCGGCTTTCTGCGCATAGCCGGTCATGAACAACACTTTTAGCCCTGGACGATGCTGGCGGGCGATCTCCGCCAGTTGCCGGCCATTCATGCCCGGTAGCCCGACATCGGTCACCAGCAGGTCGACACGCAGGTCGGATTCGAGCAACGGCAGGGCACCCTTGGCGTCTTCGGCCTCATGGGCGCGATAACCCAGCTCTTTGAGCAGGTCCATGACCAGCATGCGCACCGCCGGATCGTCTTCGACCACCACCACGGTTTCGCCGGTCGCGACGGCGGGTGTCTGCGTTGCTTCTTCAGTCACCGCCGGCTCCGCCACCAGAGAATGCAGGCGAGGCAGGTACAGGCGCACGCAGGTGCCCTGACCCGGCAGGCTGTCGAGGCTGACGTGCCCGCCGGTTTGTTGGGCAAAACCATAAATCATCGACAGCCCGAGCCCGGTGCCCTGGCCGATCGGTTTGGTGGTGAAGAACGGATCGAACGCTTTCGAACGCACCGACGGCGTCATGCCGGTGCCGTTGTCGCTCACCGCCAGCATCAGATAATCCCCGGCCTTGACCGGTTCGAGGGTGGTGATGTCGTTGCCGTCGAGGTAAACGTTGGCGGTCTCGATCAGCAGCTCGCCGCCATCTGGCATGGCGTCGCGGGCGTTGATCACCAGGTTGAGCAGGGCGTTTTCCAATTGGCTGACATCGGTACTGACGGGCCAGACGTTGTCGGCCAGGCGCAAGGTCAGTTCGATCGGGTCGCCTTTGGTGCGGCGGATCAGGTCCTCCAGCGAATGGATCAGTTCGTTGACGTTCAAGGTTTTGCGATCCAGCGACTGGCGTCGGGAAAACGCCAGCAAGCGGTGGGTCAACGCCGCGGCGCGATTGGCCGATGACACCGCGGCGTCGGTGAACCGGCCGATCTCTTCGGCGCGGCCACTGGCGATGTAGCGCTGCATCAGGTCGAGGCTGCCGATGATTCCGGTCAGCATGTTGTTGAAGTCATGGGCGATGCCGCCGGTGAGCTGGCCGACCGCTTCCATTTTCTGTGCATGGCGTAAGGCATCTTCGGCGCGTTCGCGTTCGAACATTTCGTTCTGCAAGCGCTGGTTGGCCTGGGCCAGTTGTTCGGTGCGCGCACTGACACGTTCCTCAAGGGTCTCATTGAGGTTGCGCAAGGCTTCTTCGGTCTTTTTGCGTTCGGTTTCGTCGATCACGAAAATGTAGAAACCGTTCACCGCACCATCCGGACCATGACGCGGCAGGTAGTTCATCAGGGCATGGCGCTGGCTGCCATCGCGATGGGGCGTGTACAGGCTGAACGAGCAGGGGCGGCCAGCCAGGGCTTCGGCAATGTACGGTGCTCGCAGGAAATAGGCCTCTTCGCCGATCACCTCGCGAATCGTACGACCGCACAGCTCTTGAGGCGTGAGTCCATACCAGTCCAGGTAGGCGGCGTTGTTCAGACGAAAGCGTTCTTCGCGGTCGACATAACTGATCAGGATCGGCATCGCGTTAATGATCAGTTGCAATTCGGTCTGGCTCTGGCGCAAGGCCTGTTCGGTGTGTTTGCGCTCGGTCAGGTCCAGTGCCGCGCCGAGAAAACGCATCGGCCGCCCATGATGATCCTTGTAACAGCGGCCCCGGGCGAAAACCCAACGCACTTCGCCATTGGCTTGCAACAGGCGATATTCCTCGGCGTATTCGGTGCCATGGGTGATGCAGTGTTTGATACTGCGAGCAATCAACGCGCGGTCTTCGGGATGCACGCCGTGCAGGTATTCACTGATGGGCAACTGGCTGGCCTGTGCCGGGTCCACTCCGTGCAACTGGGCGAAGTGCGCATCGGCGATGAAACGATCCTGACCGATGTCCCAGTCCCAGGTGCCAACCGCGTCGGTGGCTGCCAGCGCCAGTTGCAGGCGCTCCTCGGTCTGTTTTTGCGCCTTGAGGCTCTCTTCTGAACGCTGCTTGAGTTCCAGGGCAATGCGCCGGCGCTCATTGGTTTCGATGGCGGTGACCAAAATGCCGGCCACCTGCGCACTTTCATCGCGAATCGGGCTGTAAGTCAGGTCCAGCCAGAAGTCGGACTCCTTGCCGTCCCGTTGCAGGGTGAAGCGTCGCTCGCTGTAGGTCCGCACCTGGCCTTGCAGGACGGCACTGTAAATCGGATCG
This sequence comes from Pseudomonas sp. KCJK9016, assembly GCF_046231795.1. NCBI lineage: Bacteria > Pseudomonadati > Pseudomonadota > Gammaproteobacteria > Pseudomonadales > Pseudomonadaceae > Pseudomonas > Pseudomonas sp. KCJK9016. The sequence continues at coordinate 73,590 of NZ_JBJJMM010000024.1, forward strand.
GTAAAGTCTCGAAGTTCTGGCCATATCTGGTGCGCCGGCTGTCCGAAAGCGTGCGGATGCTTGTTTCCGGCGAGCAGCGCAAAGCCGTTGTTATAGATCTGGGTGAGTTGCGGGCCCCACAACAACAGCATCGGCATCGGCGAATGAATCACGATGTCCACCGCGGTCCGCAGGCTCTGCGGCCAGGTGCCTGCGCTGCCCAGCGGGCTGCGGCTCCAGTCGGTGCGGGCGATCAGTGCCTGGGCGTCGTGGGTGTTCGGTACAGCGTTCATCACATCAATCCTGAGCATCGGTCGGTGAAGCGGCGTCTACTATCCTAGTGCGGTAGACACCGTAAGGCCCGTCGCGTCACGACGCACGGACTTGTGTTCATTGAAAGCTTCGCAGGTGTTACTGGCCATGGAAATCGACGCACTGCTCAAACAACTGTCGAGCCGTCACGGCTCGGATCTGTTCCTGTCCACGGGGGCGCCGCCAAGTGCACGGTTTGAAGGTGTGCTGACGCCATTGAGCGAACAGCCGTTCAAGCCCGGTGAGGTAGCCATCGTCGCCGCTTCCTTGATGGACGTCGAGCAGCAACGGGAATTCGATCGGGACCTGGAAATGAACCTGGCGATTTCCCGTACCGGTATCGGCCGGTTCCGGGTGAACATTTTCAAGCAGCGTAATGATGTTTCGATCGTGATCCGTAACGTCAAACTGGATATCCCGCGCTTCGAAGACCTCAAACTTCCCTCGGTATTGCTTGAAACGGTCATGCTCAAGCAGGGCCTGATCCTGTTCGTCGGTGCCACCGATTCGGGCAAGTCCACATCCCTGGCCGCACTGATCGATCATCGCAATCGCCATAGCAGCGGACATATCGTCACGATCGAAGACCCGATCGAGTATATCCATCGCCACAAGAAGTCGATCATCAATCAGCGAGAAGTCGGTGTCGACACCCGCAGTTTTCACGCCGCGCTGAAAAACACCCTGCGACAGGCACCGGATGTGGTCTTGATCGGTGAGATCCGCGACCGAGAAACGATGGAGCATGCACTGTCGTTTGCCGAAACCGGGCATCTGGTGTTATCGACGTTGCACGCCAACAACGCCAACCAGGCTCTGGACCGGATCATCAATTTCTTTTCCGAGGAGCGGCGTCCGCAATTACTTCATGCTCTGGGGAATCACTTGAAGGCGTTTGTATCCCAACGACTGGTGCGAACCCTCGATGGCCAGCGCCGGGCAGCGGTGGAAGTGATGCTGGGCTCTGCGACCATCGCCGACCTCATTCGACGCAACGAGTTGGCTGACCTGAAGAACATCATGGAAAAGTCGTCTGAACTCGGGATGCAAACCTTTGATGATGCACTTTACAAACTGGTGGTCGAAGGTGTTTTAAGTGAAGAGGAAGCGCTGAAAAATGCTGACTCAATAAACAATCTCAAGTTGCGCCTGAAACTTAAACTTCAACAAAATGATAAGGCTGGAGGGGATTCGGAAGACTGGGGATTGATCTGAGTTTTTCTCATCAAGGCACTGGGCTGGAAACTTTAATTAATACAGACCTGCTGGATTACCGAAGTTCGGGCGTTTAAGTTGCGCGTGTCCTGAATTGGCAGGCTGATTTAATCAAGGTGCTTTATGAGTGTAGTGTTGGCAGGGAAGTTTAATAAATATGCCGTTGATCAAAATGATCGGCAGCACGAGTTTGATCTGAAAGAGCGTGAGCTGATCATGATTGAACTCAAGCGGTTGCTTCAGGCACCACCGGCGGAGGCACCGATCGTATGGTGGGACTATCAGATCGAGTTGCAGGAAGGCTCGTCTCTCCACAAGATCCACCGACCTGGACAGAAGCTGCTGTCGAAGCTGATGGACACGGTGGCCATGAGAAGCGCGTTGACCCAAAACGCTATTGAACAGGACGCGCTCATTTGTGTCGGTGCGGACGGCAAGCTTGAAGTCTGGAGTGATATCGGTTGGCTGGATTTCGTGCAACGTGGCTATTTCAGACACTTCACCCAAGGACGGGAAGTGCTGCCGGTTATTGTCGACATTGCCAGAATCTCAGGCGGCTATGTATGGCTGGATGACGCGATTGCCGTGGACCAATGGCTGCGTTTTCATGATTTCGATGTACCGAAAACCGTTGATCAGGTCAAAAATCTGTTGGCCTTTTTCGAATTTGAATTTCCGATGGTGGACGATCTCGGGAATTACTGGGGACAGATCGTCAACGATGATCCTGCGTTATTCGTGTTGTCTTCGGATCAACGGAAAACCATTAAAAATATCACGCGTGAACTGATAGGGGATGATGAACGATTACTCGATAGTCTTTTTCGCAAGACACGTTCAGATATCGCACTACATGACAATGCGGCTGCCGTTATCAAAAAGCTGCTCAGTCATCCGATTTCCCGAAAGTACGCAGAAAAGTATGTAGAGCTACAAGGCTGGTTCGGAGCGGAACGCGGTCAGATCATGGCACCACAGCAACTTGAGCAATCACTTCTTACTGTGATTTTGCTGGATATCAATCCTTTGATCGGGAAGGTTCAGGGACGAAAGTCTGTCGGGAGTTACGAGGTATACGCCAGAGAGTACCTGGGCAGGCCGCCTGCCATCGCGCTCGAAGGTTTGCGTGCGCACATGGTCAGTAACCGCTGGGCGTCCCACGACACGGCGCCCCTGGCGATTCACCTGGTATTGGCAGCAGTCGCTCCCGAGTTTCTGGTCAGGCAGGTGCCAGGTAATGTGCTGATCGGTTCGCTGGAGTGGGTCAACTTCTGCCGCGCCGTCGCGCTGGTCGAGGCCGTCGTTCAGGGTGCGGCGCGTGTGATGACCTATGAGCAAATCATGAGTTTCGCGCAGTTGGAGCCTGTCAGTCAGGCGTTGGCGGATTTGCACACTGTAGCCCTGATCGATCCGATCGTGGACTGGGCTTTGATGAACGGCATCGTGGACCCTGATGAGTTGCGCAATGCCGAGCAGGCGAGCACACAGAAAGCCCTGCAGGCTTACCAGCGGTTTGTGGAGGATTTCGCGCAGGTCAGCCGTGCGTATGCCAAGCCGTTGCCTGATCGAAAAAACATCGCCCTCGGCGCGCTGCGGCAGACGGCACCGGACTGTGATTTCCTCGAGTCGCCGTTATTGGTGCAGCGCCCGGGCCTTTATGCTTCGCCTGCTGTGATGTCGATGGTCGATTTGCACATTTCCGGCGATCTGCTTAAGCAAGAGTGGGATTTTCGCGGGGTTTTTCCCGACAGTACTGCTCCGGATCTTCTGTCCGGAATCAGTGGATACCGCCGACCGGTTCTTCACGATCCTGCCGTCATGAGCATTTACAGCCGTTATCCAGAGATGCTGAAAATGCCGGCAAACAATGTTGAGTTTCACCGTCAGCTGCATGTTTATCTCGGCGAAATGAACAGGGCGCTCGCGACTACCCTTAAATGGTCGTTGGCCAGGCTTTCCTCCTTTGAACTGCAAGGGATCCTGAACGGTGAGATCACGTTTTTCACCCTTCGAAAGTCGGCCATCATTACTCGCACCACGCCGATCGGAGGGCCTCTGGTCCGCGAGGAACCGGTGGAGAGTCAAGAGGGCAAGGACGCGGCAACGGGGCGTTTCGGTATCGTAATGTGTGTTTTGTACCGAGGGCGGACCAGTTGCTATGAGGTGTTCACGCTGCGCGGCGAGATCCATCGCAATGATGAACTCGGAAAACTGATCGTCAACACCGGCAAGCTCGATTCGGCGGCACGGGTGGACTTCAGTGGTGACAGGAGGGCCCATGTACCTTCCACACCTGAAGAACGCCTGCCGATCAATCTCCAATGCTACGTCGAAGGGGTCGCGAATGACTTCAGGGTCACCAGTAGTCTGGCGATCATCGACAAGCTGGCAACGCTGGCCCGACCCTTGTCGGAATCCAGCCCGCTGCGAAGCGAATATCGCAATTACGCGGCGCCGCAACTGGCTCGTATTGCCCAGTTGATTGTGTCCCATCACCCGCTGATGACTTTCGAACAGCTCGAGGCGGCTGCGACCCGGCCTACGACACTGGAATTGGAGCGGGAGAAGGGAGAACGGGTGGCCACCTACATCGTCGACCTGGCGGTACCGTTCAAAAAGTGCGTTCAGGATCTGACCTCCGGTGAACACAACCAGGTGGTTGACGGTATCTATGGTTGCGCGATGGATGCCATTGCACTCGTGGGAACGTTTGCCGGCGCGGGTACCAAAGTGGTGTCCATCGTGACAAGGGCGAGCCGCACATCCTCGGCGCTCGCCAGCCTGGCCAGACTCATCGTCGGCACGGGTGTTTCCATTTTCAATCCGCTGGACGACGTTCCGTCGATAGTGCGAGGGACGGGAAAACTGGTTTACAGGGGCGGGCTGCGTCTGAGCCGCGAAGCTCAGCAAGTCCTTGCAGTGGCGAAGGCGCAGTTGGGGCATCTGAAGGGCGTACCTGCACGACGTCTCGGCAGCCCCTCGAACGTTGTTCAGGGCACGTGGCGTCCACATCCGGGAAGCACCGATACGCTGACCGTACTGGCGGCACGCGAGGATTTTCACTGGTATGCCCTTGACCGCACCGGCAAAGCCTGGGGGCCGAAGCTGAGCAATTTCGGCTTCGATTCACCGTTCATCGCGGCTCGATTTGATAAGACGCTACCGCTCAGTTATAGCCGGTATGTGCTGCAGCACAGCCTGTCCCGAGTGAAAACGAAGGTGGAAACCGCGATCAATGCCTTGAGCGGTCATGACTTCACCCAGGAACGGAATTTCATCATCAAGATGTTTCTGGGGGACGACTCGCAGGACGCACGTGATCGGGTATTGAAGTACCTGAAGCTGATCAAGACCGATTTCGATGGGTTTTCGCTGAGCAATTTCATCCTCGATGCCTACAAGGACGTCGGCCACATTGCGGCCTTCAATCGGGAGATCTACCAGCAATGGATCGCGTCGGGTGCAGAACAGCGAAGCAATCTTGCCTTTATCGAAATCCACATCCGAGGACTCAACCGGCACTTCATCCGGCATGGTTACAACCACGACGTCGTAGCGGATGACTTGATCCATGAGATGCTCCATGGCGCCGCGCGCACAGACGACGTCTGCTATGCCATCGACAAGGCGGGTGACGGCGCCACCGCTCAGGTGCTTGACGTGGCGCCGCTGCTGAATCTGGCCATCGGGCGGCAAGCGGTCATGCCGGAGCAAGCGTCAAGCCGGTTTCACGAGGCAACGAAGACCTTCGAAAACGCCGATTCCCTGGCCGTCGCCACTTCGCTGCTGAGCCAACTGCTGACCGACAAAACCGGCCATGACAGCAATGCGGCCACATTGGCGGCTGTCGCGAATCAGATCGACAAGGCGATCGACGGTCCGGTGTTGATCACCCTGAACAAGACTGCATAAGACCGTTCAACTCGCCAGTTCCGGCCGGTCCCGAAATTGTTCCAGCGCTTCGGGATTGGCCAGAGCGTCGGTGTTCTTGACCGGCTCGCCATGCACCACATTGCGCACCGCCAGTTCCACGACCTTGCCGCTGATGGTGCGCGGAATGTCCGTGACCTGGACAATCCTGGCCGGCACATGTCGCGGCGTGGTGTTGGCCCGGATGATCTGGCGGATCCGCTGTTGCAGAGCGTCATCCAGCGTTACGCCTTCCTTGAGGCGCACGAACAGCACCACTCGCACGTCATCCTGCCAACGCTGGCCGACGGCGACACAGTCCAGCACTTGCGGGATTTTTTCGACCTGACGGTAAATCTCCGCCGTACCGATGCGCACGCCGCCAGGATTGAGCACGGCATCGGAGCGGCCGTGGATCAGCATGCCGCCGTGGGGCAGTTCTTCGGCGTAGTCACCCTGGGCCCAGACGCCGGGGAACTGGCTGAAATAGGATCTTCGCAGTTTCTCGCCATCGGGATCGTTCCAGAGTCCGATGGGCATCGCCGGGAATGGCAGGGTACACACCAGTTCGCCCTTTTCGCCAATCACGGGGTGCCCGGCGTCATTCCACACCTGCACCGCCATGGCCAGACTCTTGCCCATGATTTCACCCCGGCGTACCGCCGACATCGGGTTGCCGTTGACGAAACAGGACACGATGTCGGTGCCGCCGGACATCGAGGACAGGCAGACATCCGGTTTGAAGTCGCGATAGACAAAGTCGTAACTCTGCGGCGACAACGCAGAACCGGTGCAGAGCAAGGTCTTCAGGTGGCTCAAATCATGACGTTCACGAGGTTTGATGCCGCTGCTTTCCAGGGTCGCGAGGAATTTCGGGCTGGTGCCGAACACGCTGACCTGCTCGTCATCGAGCAGCTCCAGCAGACGCAGGTTATCCGGATAAAACGGTGAACCGTCATACAGCACCACCGCGCTGCCGACGGCCAGCGCCGAGACCAGCCAGTTCCACATCATCCAGCCGCAGGTGGTGTAGTAGAACAGCCGATCACCGGGGCCCAGATCGACATGCAAGCCATGCTCCTTGATGTGTTGCAGCAACACGCCGCCGGTGCTGTGAACGATGCACTTCGGCACGCCGGTGGTGCCGCTGGAATACAGCACGTACAGCGGATGGTCGAACGGCACCGGGACGAATTGCGGCTCGTCGCCCGGTTCATAGAAGTCGTCCCACAGCGTGACGTTGGCGGGTGTCCGGTAATCCGTGGCATGGGCGTGAGGTCGCGCATAAGGCACGATGATCAACTGCTGCAAGGTTGGCAGCTGTTCGAGGATTTCATTGACCTTGACGGTCTGATCGATCTCCTTGCCGGCATATCGGTAGCCGGCGCAGGTGATGAGTACTTTCGGTTCGATCTGGCCGAAACGGTCGATCACGCCATGGGTGCCAAAGTCAGGCGAAGAGCAGGACCAGATCGCGCCGAGGCTGGTGGTCGCCAGCATTGCTACCAGCGTTTGCCAGGTGTTGGGCATACAGGCTGCCACTCGATCGCCAAGTACGACGCCGGCCGCTTGCAGGCTGGCCTGGAACCCGGCGACTTGCCGGGCCAGTTCGGCCCAGGTCAATAATTCACGCTGGCCGTTTTCCCCAATGGCGATCACGGCGATGGCATCGTCTCGTCGGCTCAGCAGGTGTTCAGCAAAGTTCAACGTAGCGCCGGGAAACCACTCGGCACCGGGCATCTTCAAGCCTTCGCGCAAGACCGCGTCAGGCTGAGTGTGAAAACCGATACCGAAGAAATCCACGATCGCCTGCCAGAATGCTTCGCGCTGATCGATGGACCATTGGTGCAGGGCAGGGTAGTCATCGAGGTGTACGTGGTGGCGCTGAATGATGAAGCGCCGAAAGCCGTCCATGCGGGACCGGGCAATGCGTTTGGCATCGGGCTGCCAGAGGATGTCGGACATGGTTTGCCTCTTATTGTTTGTCAGAAGGCTCCCACCACAAAGCGGGAGCGATCAGTTGCAAGCTTACTGTGCGAGCCATCCACCATCGATATTCCATGCGGCACCGCGCACCTGACTGCCGGCCTCGCTGCACAGGAACAACACCAGTTCACCGAGGTGCGCAGGCGTGACGAACTCCAGCGATGGCTGTTTCTCGGCCAGCAGATCGTGCTGCGCCTGCTGCGGGTCGACTCCCTTGGCGGCACGATCGTCGATCTGCTTCTGCACCAGCGGCGTCAGCACCCAGCCCGGGCAAATGGCGTTGCAGGTGATGTTGCTGGCGGCGGTTTCCAGGCCGACCACTTTGGTCAGCCCGATCACGCCATGCTTGGCTGCCACATACGCCGCCTTGCCGGTGGAGCCGACCAGACCGTGCACCGAGGCAATGTTGACGATCCGCCCCCAGCCTTTGGCGCGCATGCCCGGCAGGCTCAGGCGGGTGCTGTGAAACACTGACGACAGGTTGATGGCGATGATCGAGTCCCAGCGCTCCACCGGAAACTCTTCAACCGCCGCGACGTGCTGGATGCCGGCGTTATTGACCAGAATGTCCACGCCACCGAACTCGCGCTCGGCGTAGGCGATCATGTCGGCGATCTGCGCCGGGTCGCTGACGTCTGCCGGGTGATGGCCGACCTTGCCGCCCAACTGCTCGACTTCGGCAATCACCTTCGAGGCATCGCCAAAACCGTTGAGGATCAGGTTGGCGCCGGCCCTGGCCAGCGTGAGCGCAATGCCCAGTCCGATGCCGCTGGTGGACCCGGTGACCAGTGCGGTCTTGCCAGTAAGAGTCGTCATGAATACCTCACACAATGCCAGTGGCGTAGAAAGTGCCGATGACCACGAAAACCGCCAGGGTCTTGATCAGCGTAATACAGAAAATGTCCTTGTAGGCCTCTCGGTGGGTCAGGCCCGTCACGGCCAGCAAGGTGATCACCGCGCCGTTGTGCGGCAGAGTGTCCATGCCCCCGCTGGCCATGGCGGCCACCCGGTGCAGTACTTCCAGCGGAATGCTGGCGGCGTGGGCGGCGCTGATGAACTGTTCGGACATCGCCGCCAGAGCGATGCTCATGCCGCCCGAAGCAGAACCGGTGATGCCGGCCAGCAGCGTGACCGTAATTGCTTCATTGACCAGCGGATTCGGGATGCCCTTGAGCCAGTCGGCCAGCACCAGAAAACCCGGCAACGAGGCGATGACCGCGCCGAAACCGTATTCCGAGGCGGTGTTCATCGCTGCCAGCAATGCACCGCTGACTGCGCTTTTACTGCCTTCGGCGAGTTTGCTTTTTATCGCTTTGAAACCGAATGTCAGCACCATCAGGATGCCCACCAGCAAAGCCGCTTGCACCGCCCAGATGGCCGTGAGTTTGGCGATTTCGGTGGTGATCGGCGCGGCCATGCCCGGTAGCGCGAGGCTGTGGGTCTTGCCGTACCACTGCGGAATCCACTGGGTGAACAGCAGGTTCATGATGCCCACCGCCAGCAGCGGCGACAGGGCAATCCACGGGTTGGGCAGTTTCAGGTCTTCGGCGGTTTCCGGTTCGTTGCGCAGTTCGGTGCCGTAGCCTTCGCCGGCGTGCCGGGCCTTGTTGCGCTGACGCTGGAGGAACAGCATGCCGGCGCAGAACACGAAAACAGTGCCGATCACACCCAGCCACGGCGCTGCCCACGCGGTGGTGTTGAAGAAGGTGCTGGGGATGATGTTCTGGATCTGCGGCGTGCCGGGCAAAGCGTCCATGGTGAACGAGAACGCGCCGAGAGCGATGGTCGCCGGGATCAGGCGCTTGGGGATGTCGCTTTGACGGAACATCTCGGCCGCGAACGGATACACCGCGAACACCACCACGAACAGCGATACGCCGCCGTAAGTGAGCAAGGCGCAGACCAGCACGATCACCAGCATCGCCTGGCGGGTACCGAGCAAGCGAATGGCCGCCGCGACAATCGAACGCGAAAAACCGGACAGCTCGATCAGCTTGCCGAACACGGCACCGAGCAGGAAAACGGGAAAGTAGAGTTTGATGAAGCCGACCATCTTCTCCATGAACACCCCGGTGAAGGCCGGGGCAACGGCGGACGGGTCGGTGAGCAGTACGGCGCCGAGGGCCGCAATCGGGGCAAAAAGGATAACGCTGTAGCCACGGTAGGCTGCGAGCATCAGCAGCGCGAGGGCTGCCAAGGCGATGATCACACTCATGGTGTGCTCCTTCGATTGTTATTTTTGTGGGTGGAACGGGTGCAGGACGGGGCTTTAGCGAGAACTGTGCCAGATGGTTAAGTTGTTGAAATATAAGAAATTAATGTTGGACCAAGGATTGAGCGGAAGAAATTTGTCTCGTTTTGGAGAATCTGTGTGGTTGATCGGGCGCCTTCGCGGGCAAGCCCGCTCCCACAGTTGAGCGTATACCCCTGTGGGAGCGGGCTTGCCCGCGAAGCTTTTGATTTTTTCCCTTTTTGGAGATTTGTGTCTCTTTATTGAGACTCCACAATTCCCAGCGCAATCATCTTCTTGTACAACGTCGAACGCCCAAGCCCCAATTTCTCAGCCGCTTCAATAACCTTGCCCCCGCATTGCGCGAGGGTCGATTGAATCAGCTGCCGGTCAAAACGCTCCCGCGCCTGGCTGAAGGTCTCGTGGGTTACAGGTTCTGGCAGGGGCGTCAGTGCGCGCTCGACGGGGGTGAACGTCCCGATTGCGGAACGAATGTCGTTCGCCGTGAGTATCAGGTCATCACTGAGCAGCGCCGCTCGTTCAAGCACATTGCGCAACTCACGGATATTCCCCGGCCAGGCATGCTGACCCAGAAGCTCCAGCGCTTCGCGGTTCAACTCGTGCTGACTGCGCAGCTCCTCCAGAATCGCCTCACTGAGTGCCGGCAGATCGTCCAGGCGCTCACGCAGCGGCGGCACCTGAATCGGCAGTACGTTGAGCCGGTAGTACAAGTCGGCGCGAAATTCGCCACGCTTGATCGCTGCTTCCAGATCCGTCGAGGTCGCGGCAATCACTCGCACGTCGCTCTGGATCACGACGTTGGAGCCTACGGGTTCGAATTCCTTTTCCTGCAATACCCGAAGCAATTTGCTTTGCAGCGGCAGCGGCATGTCGCCGATTTCGTCGAGAAACAGCGTCCCGCCCTGGGCAATCTCCAACTTGCCGGTGCGCCCCTTGCGGTCGGCGCCGGTGAAAGCGCCCGGCGCGGTACCGAAGAACTCTGCTTCGAGCAATGCTTCGGGAATCGCCGCACTGTTGATGCTGACGAACGCCTTGTGCGCCCGGGGCGAAGCGCCGTGAATCGCCTGGGCGAGCAATTCCTTGCCGCTGCCGGTCTCGCCCAGCAACAGAACCGGCGACTCGGCACTGGCACTGCGACGGGCCCGGCGTTTGACTTCCAGACTGGCCGCGCTGGTGCCGATGAAATGGGCGAAGTTGTATTTGGTTTGTCTTGCACGCAACAGTGAACGTGTCGAGGCCAGTTCTTCCTGCATGCTCAGGTAGCGCTTGAGCATCGGCGACAGCGTGCGCAACTCGTCGAACAGGGCGAAACCGATGGCGCCGATCACCGCGCCGGCATCGTCATGAATCGGCAGGCGCATCACCACCAGTGGCTCTTTCGGCGTGTCCTGCATGTCCAGCAGAATCGGTCGTCCGGTACGCACCACCTCACGCAGCAGGCTGCCGGGAATCACGCTTTCACAAGGCTTGCCGATGGCGCCTGCGGCGGAGTCGAGCCCGAAGCGTCGGGCGTAGCGCTCGTTCATCCAGACGATGTTCGCATCGCGATCGACAATCACCGTGCCTTCACTGGATTGCTCGATGATCTCGAACAACGAACGGATCGCCAGCGTGCGAACCCGTTGGTAATCCTTGAGGCTTTCGGTGGTGTTCATGGTGGCGTCCATTGGCGGAGGTCAGGTCGCGCGATTATGCCTATCCCGGATGCGCCGCCGCCAACAGCTCTTTGGTATAGGGGTGCTTCGGCGAGTCGAACACGTCATGGCTGGCGCCGCATTCGACCACTTTGCCGTCCTTGATCACGATCATGTCGTGGGCCAACGCGCGCACCACCGCCAGGTCGTGGCTGATGAACAGATAGGTCAGGCCATGTTTTTCCTGAAGCTGGCGGAGCAGGGCCACCACTTGTTTTTGTACGGTGCGGTCCAGCGCCGAAGTCGGCTCGTCGAGCAGAATCAGCGCTGGTTTCAATACCAGCGCCCGGGCAATGGCGATGCGCTGACGCTGGCCGCCGGAAAATTCGTGGGGGTAGCGATGACGGCTTTCGGGGTCGAGGCCCACTTCCTTGAGTACGCGGATTACCTGGTCGTCGCACTCGTCAGCCGTGGACTGACAATGCACCTCCAGCCCTTCGCTGATGATCTGTGCCACCGACATGCGCGGGCTGAGGCTGCCGAACGGGTCTTGAAACACCACCTGCATCTGCCGGCGCCATGGGCGCAGCTGTTTCTGGTTGAGGCCGTTGAGGGACTCGCCCTGAAAACGGATGCTGCCTTCGGAATCGAGCAGGCGCAGGATCGCCTGACCCAGCGTCGACTTGCCCGAACCGGACTCGCCGACGATGCCCAGGGTCTTGCCGCGCTGGATGTTCAGGCTGATGCCGTCCACCGCGCGCAGATACTGCTTGCGCTGAAACAGTCCGCCACCGACCACGAAATCGACCCGCAGGTCATCGACTTCCAGCACGTTTTCCCGTTCGTCCCGGGGCAGGGCTTCGCCTTCGGGTTCGGCATTGAGCAACACGCAGCTGTAAGGATGCTTTGGATGCGTGAACAAGGTTTCGCAAGGCGCCTGCTCGACGATTTCTCCGGCCTTCATCACGCACACCCGTTGGGCGATGCTGCGCACCAGATTGAGGTCATGGCTGATCAGCAGCAGCGACATGCCAAGGCGTTGTTGCAGGGACTTGAGCAGCAGCAGGATCTTGCGCTGCACGGTGACGTCGAGGGCCGTGGTTGGCTCATCGGCGATCAGCAGTTCCGGTTCGCAGGCCAGGGCCATGGCAATCATGACCCGCTGGCGCTGGCCGCCGGACAATTGGTGGGGGTAAGCCTTCAACCGGTCTTTCGGTTTCTGGATGCCCACCAGTTCGAGCAGTTCGAGAATACGTTTCTGCGCTTCTTTACCGCCCATGCCTCGGTGCAGCAGCAGGGTCTCACCGATCTGCTTTTCGATGGTGTGCAACGGATTGAGCGAGGTCATCGGCTCCTGGAAGATCATGGCGATGCGGTTGCCCCGCAGGTCGCGCAAGGTCTTGGGGTCGGCACCGACCAGTTCCTGACTTCGATAGCGGATGCTGCCCGTGGTTTGGGCTTCGCTCTCCGGGAGCAGTTGCAGGATCGAGTGGGCTGTCACCGATTTGCCCGAGCCCGATTCGCCAACCAGCGCCAGACACTCGCCGGGGCGGATGTCCAGACAGAGGTTGCGCACCACGGGCTGGCCATGGAAGGCGACGCAGAGGTCACGGATTTCGATCAGGTTGTCAGTCATTTCAAGGATCCGTTCATGAGCGTGGGTCAAAGGCATCGCGCAGCGCTTCGCCGATGAACACCAACAAGGAAAGAATCAGCGCGAGGGTGAAAAACGCGGTCAACCCGAGCCACGGTGCCTGCAGGTTTTGTTTGCCCTGACTGATCAGTTCGCCCAGCGAGGCGCTTCCGGCGGGCATGCCGAAACCCAGAAAGTCCAGCGCAGTCAGGGTGGAAATGGCCCCGGTCAGAATGAACGGCAGATAACTCAACGTCGCATTCATTGCGTTGGGCAGGATGTGCCGGAAGATCACCTTGCGGTCGGTCAGGCCAAGGGCCCGGGCAGCCTTGACGTACTCCAGGTTGCGCCCCCGCAGAAACTCGGCACGCACCACGTCCACCAGTGCCAGCCAGGAAAACAGCGCCATGATTCCCAGCAGCCACCAGAAGTTCGGCTCGACAAATCCCGACAGAATGATCAGCAGGTACAGCACCGGCAGCCCCGACCAGACTTCGAGCAGGCGCTGGCCCATCAAGTCGACCCAGCCACCGTAGTAGCCTTGCAGGGCGCCGGCCGCAATGCCGATCAGGGCACTGACGAATGTCAGCATCAGTGCGAACAGGATCGAGATACGGGCACCGAAAATCACCCGCGCGAGGACGTCCCGCGCCTGATCGTCGGTGCCCAGCCAATTGACCGTGGTCGGCGGGCTTGGCGCTGGCTTGTTGAGTTCGTAGTTCGGTGTGTCGTCACTGAACGGTATCGGCGGGAACAACAGCCAGCCACCATCCTTGCGGATCAGGTTCTGCACATAGTCGCTGCGGTAATCGGCCTGAAATGGCAATTGGCCGCCGAACGCCTGCTCGGTGTAACGCTTGAACACCGGGAAATACCATTGGCCCTGATAGCTGACCACCAGTGGCTTGTCGTTGGCGATCAGCTCGCCACCGAGACTGATCACGAACAGACCGATGAACAACCACAGTGACCACCAGCCCCGGCGGTTTTTCTTGAATCGCTCGAAACGGCGACGGCCCAACGGCGAGAGCTTGAACATCAGGCGTTCCTCGCGGCGAAGTCGATGCGCGGATCAACGAGCGTGTAGCACAGGTCGCCGATCAGTTTTATCAAGAGGCCGAACAGGGTGAAGATGAAGAGCGAGCCGAAGACCACCGGATAGTCACGAGAAACCGCCGCCTCGTAACTCATGCGTCCGAGACCGTCGAGGGAAAAGATCACTTCGATCAGCAACGAGCCCGCAAAAAACACGCTGATGAAGGCCTGGGGAATACCTGACACCACCAACAGCATCGCGTTGCGAAACACATGGCCGTAAAGCACCCGGCGCTCACTCAACCCCTTGGCCCGGGCGGTGACCACGTACTGACGGGTGATTTCGTTGAGAAACGAGTTCTTGGTGAGGATGGTCAGGGTCGCGAAGCCGCCGATCACCAGCGCTGTGACCGGTAGAACAAGGTGCCAGAAATAGTCGGCAATCTTGCCCAGGGTCGACAGCGATTCGAAGTTGTCGGACACAAGCCCGCGCACCGGAAACCAGTTCAGCGACGTACCGCCGGCGAACACCACGATCAGGAACATCGCGAACAGGAACGCCGGCATCGCGTAACCAATCACGATCGCCGTACTGCTCCAGATATCGAAATGACTGCCGTGGTGCACGGCTTTTCGGATGCCCAGCGGGATCGACACCAGGTAGGTAATCAGCGTCGCCCATAACCCCAGGGAGATGGTCACCGGCATTTTCTGCAGGATCAGGTCGGTGACCGTCGCGCCGCGGAAGAAGCTCTTGCCGAAATCCAGCTGTGCGTAGTTCTTGAGCATCAACCACAGGCGTTCGTGGGCCGGTTTGTCGAAGCCGTACTGTTTTTCGATGTCCTTGATCAATTGCGGGTCGAGGCCTCGACTGGCACGGGAGGTGCTGCCCGTGGTCTCGCTTGCACCGCCACCGACACTGGCGCCGCCGATCCCTTGCAGATGGGCGATGGCCTGTTCCACCGGTCCACCCGGTGCGGCCTGGATGATCACGAAGTTGACCAGCAGAATGATCACCAGCGTCGGGATGATCAGCAGCAGACGCCGCAGTATGTAAGCCCACATCAGTGTGGCCCTCCGGGTCTGCCACGGCTGATTTTCTCGGCCGTCATCTGTTGGTTGGTCAGCGGCGTGCTGCTGATTTCCCACCAGCTCTCGATCGCTTCATCGTTGCTCGCCTGTACGGTCGGGATGCCGAACCGGTTCCACCACACGGTCGAGGTGCCGGGCGGGTAATAGTTGGGAATCCAGTAGTAGTTCCATTGCAGCACGCGATCCAGCGCGTGGGCATAGTGCAGCATGTCCGACTGGGTCGAGGCGCGGATCAGGCCGTTGATCAGGATGTCGACCGCCGGATTCTTCAGCACCATGTAGTTGTTGGCGCCCGGATCGTTGGCCGACGCCGAGCCGAAGTAATTGAGCAACTCACCGCCGGGGGAGGTGGTGACCGGGTAGCCGGTGACAATCATGTCGTAGTCGCGGCTCATCAGTCGGTTGACGTATTGCGAGGAGTCGATGCGGCGGATGTCGAGGTTGATGCCGATCTGTTTCAAGGTGCGCTTATAAGGGAGCAGCAACCGGTCCATGCCGTTCTGGCTGACCAGGAAGGTGAAGCTCAGCGGTTCGCCCTGGTCGTTGACCAAACGGTCGCCGTCCGGCTTCCAGCCAGCCTGTTCCAGCAGATCGAGTGCCTGAAGCTGCTTGTCACGGATCAATCCGCTGCCGTCGGTTTTCGGTGCTTCGAACACCTGAGTGAACACCTCGTCGGGGATCTGCCCGCGCAACGGTTCAAGAAGCTTCAGTTCGGCCGCATCCGGCAGCTCACGGGCGGCAAGGGCGGTGTTGGAAAAATAGCTCTGCTGGCGGATGTACATGTTGCGCATCATCTGCCGGTTGCTCCATTCGAAATCCCAGAGCATGGCGAGCGCCTGGCGCACACGGCGGTCCTGGAATACCGGCTTTTGCAGATTGAACACGAAGCCCTGGGCCGATTGCGGAGCTTCGGTGGCCAGGTGAGCCTTCTGCAGACGCCCGTCGCTCAGGGCCGGGCTGTCATAGCCGATGGAATAGCCGGTGGCAGAGAATTCGCGGTTGTAGTCATAGGCGCCGCCGCGCAATACCTGCCGGGCGACATCGGTGTCGCCGAAGTACTCGATGCTGAAATGGTCGAAATTGTAGAGCCCGCGGCTGACGGGCAAGTCCTTGCCCCACCAGTCGGGATTTCGTTCGAACGTAATGCTGCGCCCGGAGTCGACCTTGCCGACCCGGTACGGGCCGCTGCCCAGCGGTGGTTCATAGCCGCCACCACCGGCGAAATCGCGGGTTTTCCACCAGTGCTCAGGGAAGACCGGCAAGGTGGCGATGTCCAGCGGCAATGTGCGGTTTTCGTTGCTCTTGAAGTCGAAGCGTACGGTCAGCGGCCCTTCGACTTCAACGCCTTTGACGTCAGCGAACTGCGTGCGATACCGCAGGCTGCCCTGGGTCATCAGCAGATCGTAGGTGTAGCGCACGTCTTCGGCGGTGATCGGCTTGCCGTCAGCGAAGCGTGCCTTGGGGTTGATGAAGAAACGCAGGGACAACCCGTCTTCGGAGCGCTCCATTTTCTCCGCGACCAGTCCGTAGACGGTATACGGCTCATCCATCGAGCGTTGGGCCAGCGGGGAGTACAGCAGACCGTCGATCTGAGTGACGCCAATGCCTTTGTCGATATAAGGCAGGATATGGTCGAAATGACCGATCTCGATCGCCGAGCGACGCATCGTACCGCCCTTGGGCGCGCGGGGATTGGTGTAGTCGAAATGGCTGAAATTAGCCGGGTACTTCGCCGGCTCGCCATACACGGTCAAGGCATGTTGCGGTGCAGCGTTCACCCCGGCGGCGCCCATCAGCAGAGCCGCGGCGGTGAACATCAAGGTGGAGAAAGCCAGTCGCATTGTCAGCCTTAAAGCCGGGTAAACGATAAGCGCAATTTGTACTCGAGCGCCGCACCGTTCGCCAGCCAAATGGTGTGTCCGGAACAAAACGGCCCGCTATCCGGCGGGCCGTTACGCAACAGGGTGGGTGAAAATCAGTCCTGACGACTGGTGACTTCCAGCAGGTGATAACCGAACTGAGTCTTGACCGGGCCTTGCACGACATTGATCGGTGCACTGAACACGACGGTGTCGAACTCCTTGACCATCTGGCCCGGACCGAACGAGCCCAGATCGCCACCCTGGCGGCTGGAAGGGCAGGTGGAGTTGGCCTTGGCGATTTCAGCGAAATCCGCACCGGCCTCGATCTGGGCCTTGAGTTCGTTGCACTTGTCTTCGCTGGAAACCAGGATGTGGCGAGCAGTGGCTTTAGCCATGGGGAAAATCTCCAATCAAATCTGTAAAAGGTGGAGCCTACCGGATTCAGTGGCCGATTTCTTTGCAAAGTTCCGTCCGGATGCCGGCTTTCAGAGACCGGTTGCCTGTAAGCGCAAGGCGTGCTCGACATACAACTGGACCGAATCGACTGCTCCGGCATGCTTGCCCGCAGTTCGACCCAGGCTGCGCAAATGATCGAATGGATAGTCAGAGCGAATCACAGTGCCCAGATGAGAGCTGTAGCGCCCGACGAAACCATCGTTCTGCGAGGGCTCGGTCATGAAGTACTGCGAGAGGGTCCGACAGATGTCCTGCACCGGATCGGGTTTCTGCAGGTTGATCGACGGCACGATGCCACTCCAGGAATAGTAGCGCACCTCATTGACCTGCTCGGCGCCTTGGCCGCCCCAGCTTTGCGGCAAACCCTGCGGGTACTTGTCATTGAAGTCGCCGACGCCTTCGGTCGTCAGGGCATTCAATGCGGCCAATGCATGCTGCGGCAGGGCTGCGGTCCCACTGAGCAGGCACAGCCAGTCACAGAACACTGTGGCCACTTTCCGGGCGACGGTTTCCGGAAGTTTGCCGGGAATCAGTGCCTTGCGCAGGTAATCCGCGAGTTCCGAACCGTGGTTCGGCCCGCTGACCGATGTCACGGATGCGACCTTGTGTGGGGCAAGCGCTGCTGCGTAGCGAGCCGCGAGTGCACCTTGACTGTGCCCGATCAAGTTGACTTTTTTAGCGCCGGTGCCTCTGAGCACAGCATCGATCTGACAAAGCAGCTGTCCGCCTCGTACTTCGTTGTCGTGAATGGCTGACAAGTGCGGCACGAAAACCTGAACGCCCATGATCTTCAATGCTTGCCTGACGTCGTGGAACAGCTCAAAAGTGCCGATGCGCTCGAATCCGAACAATCCGTGCACCAGGAGGATGGGATAAAGGGTGGTGTTCCGTAGCATTTTTCATCCTTGATCGCAGAGGTTCATCGATAGTTGCCGGGTGCCACTCTAAAGCAGTATCGGGGATCCAGATGTATGACGCGTCTTCCTTGGGCGAAGGAAATCGGGGCGGTGTGCGCAGGAAATATCCTCGAAGTTTGAAATCCGGATCGGAATATTTGGACATCTTTTACCTTGCCCAATGTATTTGCTCGGTCATTGCCTACTTGATGTGATGCGATTGCTGCCGGTACGTCGGGTGGTTGGACGACATCATTTTTCTCTGCTGGCGGGTTGAATAGAGGTTCCTCGACGCAGCAAACCGGCTGCACGGCGTTTCCATGGAGTGGACCTACGAATGAACAGGCAGAACGTGTGTGAGGCGCAACACATAGAAGATGTAGCCATAACGATGATTGACTCACCGGGGCACACATGTCTCTTCGAACAACCGGACAGTTTGCCCCCGGTCATCCTCGAGCGGGTGGAAGGAGGTGTCCTGGACCCTTCGTTGAGCAAGGTTGTCGTCCGGATCGAACCCTATCCCGATATGGCATGTGGTGACAGAGTGATGTTGAGCTGGCATGGCCTGGATAGCGAGGGTTCGCCGTATCGCCAGGAATTTGCGCGATCGATCAGCGAGGCTCGGCTGGGGAGGGATATCGTGTTCGTCATCAGAAGTCCTCATGTCGCCGCGCTGGATGGCGGTTCGCTGGAGGTGTTCTGGACATTGCACGGCAAAAAGCAGCTTTTGCCCCGGAGCTCCGTCAGAATTCAGCTGAA
This sequence comes from Pseudomonas sp. KCJK9016, assembly GCF_046231795.1. Lineage (NCBI taxonomy): Bacteria > Pseudomonadati > Pseudomonadota > Gammaproteobacteria > Pseudomonadales > Pseudomonadaceae > Pseudomonas > Pseudomonas sp. KCJK9016. The sequence continues at coordinate 92,612 of NZ_JBJJMM010000024.1, forward strand.
TGTCGGGGACGTTTTATACAGTTTGCTGCCGCCCACGGCTGACGATGCTGTTGGCGGACATCTGGATCCGTCACGTGTAAACGATGGCACCACGGTCACTCTCCAGCCATATGCCGGAATGTCGGTCGGTGATCGGGTGGAACTGATCTGGCAAGGGCCGGCAGAGCATGCCTGCTTGCGGGACAGGCTGGTCGTCGAATCCTTTGCGGTTGGAATGCCGCTGGTATTCGGTGTCGAACCTCAATTCATCGACCCGCACCTTGGCAATGAAGTGTTCGTTCGATATGTCATCGAGCAAAAAAGTGGCGCGGTACGCGAGTCGGGAACCCTGAGCCTCTTCGTTGCTCCGCTGGTACGGGCAGAGCCGCCTGCACCACAGGTGCTTGAGGCCCAGAACGGGGTGCTCGACGTACGCGACACCCTGGATGGCGTCAGCGTGCTGATCAGCAATGCGCAGATTGAAGCTGGCGAACTGGTTTATCTCAAGTGCGATGGTGAACACTACTTTCACCGCGATGAGCGTGAAATCACCAGCGTGATGAGAAATGAGCCGCTGGTCTTCATCATTCCCTATCGTTTCTGGCGTGAGCACGTCGATACGGATGTCCGATTGTCATATTCGGTCGAGCGGCTGGACGATGTCAGCCAGAAATCCGATGTGACACAGGTACGAGTGCAGGGGTGACCGAGCAGCCTTCCGGATGCAGTGCATTCCGGAAGGCTGGTTTCATTTCAGGTCAGGGAGACTTTGCGAAGACGCTCGGCAGAAGCGAGCAGCAGGCGCTCCGTGGCAGAGAAGCCCAGGCAGCCATCCGTTATCGAAACACCGTAGCGCAACGACTCGTTCAATGGCTGGCACCCTTCGAACAGATGCGACTCGATCATCATGCCAATCAATGAGCGATCTCCCTGAAGGCGCTGTTCCAGCACATCGTTGAACACCTCCGGTTGCCGCAATGGATCCTTGCCGCTGTTGGCATGGCTGCAGTCGACCATGATTCGACCCGGAATCTTCAAACGGTTGAGTTCTGCATGGATTCGGGCAACGCTGGCGGCGTCGTAGTTCGGTCCTCTATGACCTCCACGCAGAACCAGATGCGTGTCCGGATTGCCCGAAGTCGTGATGATTGCCGGATGCCCTTGGCTGTCTACCCCGAAATGACGATGGGGGTGAGCGGCGGAGCGCATGGCGTCGACGGCGATGGCGACGCCACCATCGGTGCCATTCTTGAAACCGACCGGCATGCCCAGTCCACTGGCCATCTCGCGATGGATCTGGGATTCGGTGGTCCGCGCACCGATGGCCACCCAACTGAGCAGGTCATCGAAGTAGCCGGCGGCCATGGGCTGCAGCAGTTCGGTGGCCACAGGCAGACCAAGGCGGATCATTTCCAGCATCAGTTCCCGGGACAGTGTCAGGCCGGCGGCCATGTCATCACTGCCATCAAGATGCGGATCGTAAGCCAGACCTTTCCAGCCAACGGTGGTGCGAGGCTTTTCGACGTAAGCGCGCATCACCAGCAGCATCTCGTCACGGACGTCATCGGACAGTCGAGCGAGTTTGCCGGCGTATTCCAGAGCGGACTGCGGGTCATGAATCGAGCAGGGACCGACGACGATCAGCAATCGCTGGTTTTCGCCGTTGAGGATGGCACGGATCGCCTGGCGATGATGGGCAACTTGCTGACTCAGGGCCATGTCGAGGGGCAGTTGCTGTTTGAGCTGCAGCGAGCTGGGCAGGCGCTGGGTCAACGCTTCGTTGGCCGGGTTCAGGGTAGACAGTGGCAGAGCAGTAACGGACGAATTCATAGGGTGTCTTCCTGGGCTGGTCGCGGGTCTTTCCCGCCGACTCGGCCCTATTGGGGTGTTCGACAGTTGGCCGGATTGGCTGCGTGTGTTGGCTTGCCACCTGTGGGTGACCGATCGGAGGCGGCAGGCTGTCCCGAGCGGAGGCTGCTAAATCGCCAGGCGGCAAAGGTGTCGTAGCGGTAATAAGTGGCGTAGTTCATGTCGTGATTCCTTAAAATGTCTGGTGTCGCTGTAAGTTCGGGGCCTGAAAAAACAAAACCCCCGGTCGGGAGGCCGACCGGGGGTTGAGATTTCTCTGGTGGGCGACCCGTCTGTATGGGCGCCGTGTGGGTATCAGGCGCGCCAGTGGCTAAACCAATACCCAAAATAAACACTGGCAGGAGCGCAAACGCTGTTCACGCGGGCAGCCGCAACCGAGCGCAAGGCGCGGGTGGCAGGCAGCTGTACGATGGCGTTGAACATTGTGCTTCTCCGATCAATGCGGCGAGCTTACTAGAGCCCGAGGCGCGTCGGCAATCAGAAAATACTATCGTATGTCAAAGTGCATACCTATGGCTTGAGGCTTTGGCAGGCTATGACACACTTTGGCTTGTTTCTGCATCAGAGCTGAGACGCGTTGATCCGGTTGGACGTAATAAGATCATTCATGAAAGAGGGGGAGTATGCAGGGACGTTTTCAATTGCGACCGGCAACGCCTGATGACCTGTCGTTTACGCGAGAAATCACTTGCCGGAACATGCTCCGCTATTACATCCACTACGATTTGTTGTGGCAGGACGAAGCATTCGACCTGGCCTGGGGCGGTCGCGACAACTGGTTGATCGAGTGCGAGGGTTCCGTGGTGGGTTATTTCAGTCTGAGTCGTGACGCGCGAGCGTTGTACATTCGCGAATTACAGGTCAGCAAGACTTTCCAGAGGCAGGGTGCAGGTTCCTGGGCAATCGATCAGATAGTGGCAATGGCATGCAAGGAGCGCCGACCGGCATTGCGTCTCACGGTATTCAAGAACAATCCGGCGCAGAACCTCTATCGTAGAAAGAGAATGATTGTGCAGGGTGAGGATGAATGTTTCCTGCGAATGCAGCTGGATTTCAGTACAGATGTGCTCTGAAACGCAGATCCGGCAAGCCTTCAATGATGGATTGAAACTTTTTAAATTTTGCTTGCCGCTAGGTCTGTCTGGCACTTTTTGCTAAGGTGTCCGGCATCCCAATAAGACCATATCGCGAGGTGTCTGCTTGATTAGGGTGCTAGTGGTCGATGACCATGATCTCGTTCGTACAGGCATTACACGTATGCTGGCCGATATCGATGGCCTGCAGGTGGTTGGCCAGGCCGAGTCCGGGGAAGAATCCCTCATCAAGGCCCGTGAGTTGAAGCCCGATGTGGTGCTGATGGACGTCAAGATGCCGGGTATTGGCGGCCTGGAAGCCACGCGCAAACTGCTGCGCAGCCACCCGGACATCAAGGTCGTCGCTGTGACCGTATGCGAGGAAGATCCGTTTCCGACGCGGCTGTTGCAGGCCGGCGCAGCGGGCTACCTGACCAAGGGCGCCGGACTGCCGGAAATGGTGCAGGCCATTCGCATGGTTTTTGCCGGTCAGCGCTACATCAGCCCGCAGATTGCCCAGCAACTGGCGATCAAGTCCTTCCAGCCTACCAATGATTCTCCGTTCGACGCCTTGTCCGAGCGGGAAATCCAGATTGCCCTGATGATTGTCGGCTGTCAGAAGGTACAGATCATTTCCGACAAGCTGTGTCTTTCGCCCAAGACCGTCAATACCTATCGTTATCGCATTTTCGAGAAGCTTTCGATCAGCAGTGATGTCGAATTGACGTTGCTTGCCGTGCGGCATGGCATGGTCGATGCCAGCGCCTGATCATGACTGAGACATTCGATTCCGGCGCGTTCCTGTCGACGGTCAGCGGGCGCCCTGGCGTTTACCGCATGTTCGACGCCGATGCGCGTCTGTTGTACGTCGGCAAGGCCAAGAATCTCAAGAAGCGTCTGGCCAGCTATTTTCGAAAAACCGGACTTGCGCCCAAGACCGCTGCGCTGGTGGCGCGAATCGCTCAGGTCGAAACCACCATTACGGCCAATGAGACCGAAGCGCTGCTGCTTGAACAGACGCTGATCAAGGAGTGGCGGCCTCCCTATAACATCCTGCTGCGTGACGATAAGTCTTACCCGTACGTGTTTCTGTCTGACGGACAATTCCCCAGATTGAGCATTCACCGTGGCGCGAAGAAGGCCAAAGGCAAGTATTTCGGACCTTACCCGAGTGCCGGGGCCATTCGCGAAAGCCTGGCTCTTCTGCAGAAGACGTTTTTCGTGCGCCAGTGCGAAGACAGTTATTACAAGAACCGGACGCGTCCCTGTCTGCAATACCAGATCAAACGCTGCAAGGCCCCATGTGTCGGGCTGGTCGAGCCACAAGTGTACGCCGAAGATGTTCGCCACTCGGTGATGTTCCTGGAGGGGCGCAGCCATGCGTTGACCAACGAGTTGTCGAGTGCGATGGAGGAGGCTGCGATCAACCTTGAGTTTGAACGCGCCGCCGAGTTGCGCGACCAGATCGCATTGCTGCGCAGGGTTCAGGACCAGCAGAGCATGGAAGGC
>NZ_JBJJMM010000025.1:0-92790 GCF_046231795.1 Pseudomonas sp. KCJK9016
TGCGTACTTCGACACCTGGATTACCAGCGGATTTGACGGTGTTCTGGTGACAATCGGCAAAGGGGGCTTGGGGGTGCTTGCGGCCAGGGGCGGCAGTGGTGGAACCACGGCCTTTGGCTATTTTGCGGCAGCGCCAGGTGGTTATGGTGGGGGAGTTGGAGCCAACGCCGCGCCGCCGACATATCAGGGGCGCACGCCAAACTCCGAGCTTGCAACCGGGGGAACCCTCGTAAATACCTGGGGGGCGGGTGGTGGTGCTTTGTTTGGCCCCTTGACTACGTTTGTCGTATCTGGCGAGGGCGGCGCGAGTCGTTGGGGAGCTGGCGGCAACTCTATTTCGCAAAGCGGAAATGGAATCGCTGCACTCACTCCGGGCGCGGGGGGCGGCGGCGCAGTAGCGCAGCCTTCTTATCCGTCCAACTTGAAGGGCGGCGACGGCGGCGACGGTTGGATTGAAATCGAGGAATGGACATGAGTGTTTACGTTCGAGTGAATGCCGGTGAGGTGTTCGAGCAGATCGTAACGGATGGGGACATCACACAGATGTACCCACTGTCGCTGGTCTTTGTATGCGTCGATGATGTAGAGCCTGTCCCGTTGATCGGGTGGCATGCCGTCGAATCAGGAGGCGTATGGCATTTCTCGCCGCCGGATGCGCCCCTGATGACGCCTGAGCAACTGTCGGCCATGGTCGCCGCCGAGCGTTTCAAGCGTGAAGCAACGGGAGTATTTGTCGACGGATTGGTAATCGAGACAACCCGCGACAGCCAGGCACTGATCGCCAGTACCGGCCTGTCGGCTGTCCTCGATCCGGAATACCGCTGCAATTTCAAGACGGTGACCGGTTTTGTCGAGATCGGCGCTGCGCAGATCATCGATATCGCGAAGGCAGTACGGGCGCATGTACAGGCCTGTTTTGACCGCGAATTGACGTTGTTACGCTCAATCGAGGCAGGCGAGTACCACGACGAAATGCTTGCCGAGGGTTGGCCAGACTCATCGTCGATCCCTACTGCTGATCTCAAATAAACGCCCCGTACATCGGGGCGTTTTCTTGTCCCCAAACAAACATTCAACACCCATCAAGCCCCTCCCCACGAGGGGCTTTCCCGTTTATGGAGAAACGAAAAATGGCAACCCGCCAAACCTACACCGTGCTCGTTCCATTCCCCACCGGCGGTGGGCACTGGTCGAGTGTCGGCCAGGAACTCGATCTGCTTGATGTCGAGGCCAGTGCCCTGCACAGCGCCGGTCGACTGGAGCTGAAAACACCTACCACCAAGGCCGTGAAGGCCGCTGCCAAGAAGGCTGACTGAATATGGCTGAGGTTCTGAACTTCGAGCACAACGGCATTACCGTCAATGCCACCGAATCCCCCGAGGCCATGGGTGGCCTGGGTGACAACGTCATCGGTCTGGTCGGCACCGCGCCGAAAGCCGATCCGCTGATTCCGCGCAACGCACCGTTTCGCATCAACAGCTTCACCACCCACGCGCTGCTCGATCCGACAGGTTCCGAAGAGGGCACCCTGTACCACGCGGTTTACCAGATCCTGAAAGTGGTCAAGGTGCCGGTGTACGTGGTGATCGTCGAGGCGGGCGCGACCCCGGCCGACACCGTCAACGCGGTGATCGGCGGCATCGAGCCTGCCACCGGCCGCAAACTCGGTCTGGCGGCACTGGGCAGCGTCCCGGAAGACCTGACCATCATCGGCGCGCCGGGCTTCACCGGCACCAAGGCAGTGGCCAGCGAGTTCGCCTCGTTCGGCAAGCGCATCAAGGCCCGCGTGGTGTTGGACGGCAAGGACGCCTCGGTCGCTGACCAGGTGACCTACAGCCAGGAACTGGGCGGCGCCGACCTCGGTTTCGACCGTTGCCTGGTGGTGCACAACATGCCCGCCGTGTACTCGAAAGCCGCGAAGAAAAACGTGTTCCTCGCGCCGTCGAGCCTGGCGATTGCCGCACTGGCCAAGGTCAAGCAATGGGAAAGCCCGGGCAACCAGGTGACCTACGCCGAAGACGTGTCCCGGGTCGTTGAGTACAACATCCTCGACACCTCCACCGAAGGCGATCTGCTCAACCGCTACGGCGTCAGTTACTACGCCCGCACCGTGCTGGGCGGCTTCTCGCTGCTGGGCAACCGCTCGATCACCGGCAAGTTCATCAGCTATGTCGGTCTGGAAGACGCCATCAGCCGCAAGCTGGTGAAGGCCGGCCAGAAAGCCATGGCCAAGAACCTGACCAAGTCCTTCATGGATCAGGAAGTCAAACGCATCAACGACTGGCTGCAGACCCTGGTCGCCGACGAAACCATTCCCGGCGGCAGCGTGTACCTGCACCCGGAACTCAACAGCGTCGAGAAGTACAAGAACGGCACCTGGTACGTGGTCATCGACTACGGCCGCTACGCGCCGAACGAACACATGGTTTATCAACTCAACGCCCGCGATGAAATCATCGAGCAGTTCCTGGAGGACGTTCTCTAATGTTTACCAACCGCGTAAGACAGGCCATCGCGGCCACCCTGCAAGGCCTGCCGCTGTCGGCGACCGTGGAGGAATTCACCCCGCCGAAGATCGATTTCGACATGGAGAACATGACGGGCGGGCGCTTCATCGTCGAGGAAATGGCCAAGAGCGCCAAGCCGCTGAATGCGCAGATCAAACTGCAGGGCACCGGCGCCGAAGTGTTGCTCGCCATGGGCGTGAAACTGGGCGACGACATTCTGCTGAACGTGCGTGAAGCCGGTCAGGATCAGGACGGCAACACCTGGTTCACCTATCACACCATCGGCGGCAAGCTCAAAACCATGGGTGAGGACGCCATCAAAATGGGCGGTAAGGCCCTGACGACGCTGGATTTCTCCTGCCGCACCTACAACCGCCTGGAAAACGGCATTCCGGTGATCGACATCGACGTGCGCACCCAGAAGTTCGTACTTAACGGCGTCGACATCCTCGGTGATGCCCGTCGTGCGGTGCTGATGCCGTAAGCCTTTTCGGCAGACCGTGCACAAACCCTGCGGGCGTTCCTGCCCGCAGGGATCTTCAAGAACACCCAAGGAATTCCTTTCATGTCGTGGATGCCACCCAAGCATGACCTGTTGTCGCCGATCACCGGCGACGACGGCTCGCAGATCGAATCGATCCAGCTCAAGCCGCTGTTCTACGCAGCCCAGAAAGAAGCGCTGGAACGCGCCGGCGACGATGAAGACGATCAGTTTTTCGAACTGGCGCTGCTGGCCACCGGGTTGTCGGTCAAGGAACTCGACCAGCTCAAGCGCCCGGACTACGTGACCATTGCGCAGTACGTACACGAGATGTCGACCCGTCCGGCGTCGTACTTTCTCGACCAGGTCGAAGACGCGGAAAAATCCGACGATCCCGACCAGGTGCAACTGCTCCAACCGCTTGCCGTCACCGGCCGCACCGTGACTTCGCTGAGCCTGGAAATGCCGGCGCTGCGGGCCACCAAAGTGATGAAGAAACTGAAAACGGCCAAGGAACGCGCCGAGTTCATCACTGCCCATTGCACCGGCCTGATGATCCCCGATCTGGCCCAGATGAGCGTCCCTGACTGGACGCAATTGCAGGTGCGCATCGACGATTTTTTAAACCAGCCGGCGGCCTTCTTTCAGAGCGCGACATCGAAGTAATCCTCGATATCGTGCCGCTCATTTACCCGGTAAGTGAGGCGGAAATTCTGGAGTGGGACGCCGAAAAGGCGTTGCGCCGCTACGACATAGCGATCACTCGCCTTGGCGTGAAACAGGAGTAGAGCGGCATGGCAGATACGAAGTATGCGCTGATGCTCGCCAGCGAGAGTGGAAGCATGGCGTTGGGCAGCGCCAGCCTGACGGGTGGATCGATAGCGCCCGACAGTCTCGGCACACCGCTGGTGGATTTGAGTCTGGCACTGGCCATGGCCAGTGCGGATATTCGTTTACTGACCCAGGAACAGGTCAAGCTGCGGGAGGTATTTGCCGCCCAACAGTCTTTGTTCAAGACTGGCGCTGCAGCACCTGCGGCGAACGAACCGAAGTCGAAACTCAAGGCCGAGGTAGAACAGCGTTCACCGCTGAAATTCATGCAAGCCTCAATGGCCAACCAAATGGCCCTGCTTGAACTCAATCAGATTGTGAAGCTGGACAAGGATCAACTTCGGACACTTTCGCAAGACACCCAGAAGATGACCAGCGACAAACAGGTCGCTCCGAGCGGGGCAACCGCTGTGGATCTGCTGAAGGTTCAACTGGCAGCGGCCAGGTCCGGCGTTGGCGATGGTCTTGAGGGCAAGCAGAAAGCGGATGCACTGACGGGTTTTGCTCGTGACGCCGCCATCAATGCCTCGGCATTCGGTGTTGATGTAAAAACGGCTGGCGAAATGATGCTGGCGTGGCAGTCGGCGATGAAGCTTGATCGCACGCAAAGCCAGCGACTGGCTGATGCCAGCAACTACCTGGGCCACAGCGGGCTGGATGCCAAAGCCGTCGACATCGGCTCCGTTGTTCAGAGCTCCGGCGAAAAAGCGATGGTCACGGGGCTCAAGCCTGAACAGATTGCGGCATTAGCCGCTGCTTTTCTCAACAGTGGCGCAGACAAGACCAGTGCCGGCGCCGGGCTGAATGCGTTCACCGCGGTATTGGCCAAGGGCGAGGCAGCAACACAAGAGCAGCGCGTTGCCTGGGCAAAGTTGGGCGTTGAAGGCCTGACACCAGAGACCGTGGCCAGCGGGATGCGCACGGACGCCGCGGCGACTATCAATCAGCTATTGGAAGCGCTCAAGGGCAAATCAGACGAGAAAGAGCGGGAGTCGCTGACGAAGGCTCTCTTCGGTAACGATGATGCGATCGTTAAATTGCTGAAGAAGCCCGAGGATGTGCAGAAGGCGTTTTCTCTGGTTCCTGGCCAAGACCCGAAGTCGGAATCGAAACCCGCGTACGTCGGTTCGGTGGCCAAAACGGCCACGGAGCTGGGTGAAACCTCGCAAGGACGATGGAATGCGCTTGATGCCAGTGCGACCCGATTGTCCACGGCCCTGGGTAGTTCGCTGACCAATCTGGTTGATGGTCTGGTCGTAACGCTGGACAGTGTGGCCAGCGGGATAAGCAGCTTTGCCGAGGAGCAACCAAAGGCCACAGCAGCCCTGCTCGCACTGGTAGGGGTGATTGCTGTTTCCCGGGGGGCGCAAATCAAGGTTGCGATGGCTTCGGCCTTGCGTAATGCAGCAACGAAGCTGTTGGTGACGGCAGGAGCGGGGCCCCTCATCGAAATCGTGGATCGCGCAGCCGGCGTTGGACCCGACGGCAAACCTGTTGCTGCCGGATCTACGAATAGCGCCTCCGCCAATTCGCCTGAGCAAAAGCCGAAAAAGCCGAAGAAGGGAGAGAAGGCAAAGGCCGGAGCGAAGGCGGAAATGAAGTTGGCTGCAAATGTGGATGCATCGCCCCAGACATGGGGCAGTCGCTTTAAAGACGCGAACAGTGCAGCCAAAGGATTCACCAAGTCCAACGCGCTTTTGACACTGGTCACCGCGGTTCCCGACGTGTTCAAAGGCATACAGGACGGCGACAACAAAGCGGTCGGCGGAGCAATAGGCTCGGCGGGCGGAAGCTTGGCGGGCGGTTATGCCGGCGCCGTGGCGGGCGCGATGATCGGTAGCTTCGTTCCCGTTATCGGCACCGCGATCGGTGGCTTGGTGGGGGGCATCATCGGCAGCACAGCGGGCAGCGCAGGTGGTTCGTGGCTGGGCGAAAAACTTGCCCCCGAATCAGAAAAAGACAAGCTCGCTCCACCTGCAGACGTCGCCAAAAGTCTGTCCAGTGTGCAGACACAGAACCAGAGCGTTTCGTTCTCGCCGCTGATCCAGGTCACCTGTCCTGCCCCTGACACTGCCCAACAGATTCAATCGATGATCGAGCAACAGCTGTCCGGCCAGTTCCACGGCCAATTCATGCCGCTGCTGACGGCTAACTCACTCGGGACGCGCCGTGACGCAGCCCTGACCGACGGAGCCGGTACATGAAACAACAAATGGCACTGGGCAGTTTCATCTTCGGCCTGTCGCGGGATTTTGCGTACAGCACGCTGGCGCGAAAGTCTGATGGCGGCTGGACGGAACTGCCGATCCTGACGAGCAAACCCAAATCCCACCAGACCGGGCAGAAGCCCGAAACCCTGACCATCTCCGGCACCTCGATGTACGCCGTGGCGATGAACCGGCTCGATGAGCTGCGTGCGCTGCAGGCACTGAGATCACCACTGCCGTTGATTGACGGCATCGGTCGCAATTGGGGCCTGTGGCGGATCACCAGCATCCAGGAGAACCAGAGCGAGGTCATCGACGACGGCACCGCGATGGTCATCAAGTGGGTCATCGAACTGGCGGAGTTCAACAATGCGTAAGGTACGAAGCATGGCCGGCGATTCGGTGAATCTGTTGCTCTACCGCGAAACCGGTCGCAGCGATGACGCCGCCGAAGAAGCCTTGTGGCAGCTCAACCCGACGCTGGCCGAACACGGCCCGGTGCTGCCTGCGGGCGTCTCGGTGGTGCTGCCGGAACTCGATTCGAAACCCGCCGCAATCAAACCGGTTTCGGCCTGGGATTAAGGAGGCTGCATGGCACAGGGATTCACGCCGGTCGTGGAAATCTATGGGGCCAACGCGGCGCTGCTCAACCAGCGCCTGATCAGTTGGGAGCACGTCGATGCCGCCGGTATCGAGTCTGATCAACTGACGTTGACGATCGATCTGGAAGGGCTTGAAGGCCTGCCAAAACTGGGTGGAAAAATCGGTCTTCGGGTTGGCTATCTTGAGTCGGGAATGGTCGATAAGGGCCAGTTCAAAGTGACGCGCCTGACACCGACCCTGTTCCCGTTTCGCCTGACCCTGGTCGCCACTGCGGCACCGTTCAGCGCCACCGACGAGACCGGTTTCAAGCAGAGGCGCTCCGCCAGTCATGGTCCGACCACGCTGGGTGCACTGTTTCGTGAACTGGTTTCGCGCCATGGGTTTTCACCTCGGGTGGCGCCGGATCTGGCGCTGATCAGGATCGATCACATCGACCAGTCCAACGAAACCGACATGGGTTTCCTGACGCGTCTGGCGAAGAAGTACAAGGTGATCGCCAAACCGGTGGGCGAGTTGTATGTGCTGGCACGGCCCGGTCAGGTGAAATCACTGTCGGGCAAGGTACTGGCGGACGTGCGTCTGACGGTAACCGAGAACAATCGCCCCGGCGATCATGCGTTCATCGGCGCTACCCTTGAAGAGACCGCCCGCGCACAGGCCAAAGGCTGCAAAACCAGCTTCTGGGATAACGCCAAAGGTGTAATGCGTGAGGTGCTGACTGGCGAGGCGCCCTACAAGACCGTACGTCAGACTTGCCAGAGCGAGGAGGAGGCGAGGGCCATCGGTGAGGGCGAAGTGCGCAAGATGCTGCGGGAAAAATACAAGGTGAAGATCACCTGCCCGGGCAATCCGCTGTTGTCTGCCGAAGGCCTGCTGTTGCTCGACGAGACCTGGCCGGACTTCCTGCGTGGTCGCTGGTCGATCGAAAAGGTCACCGCCAGCGGCAAGCGCGAAGAAAGTTATCGCTGCGTCATCGAGGCCACCAGCCTCGACCCGAAAGCAGACGCCAAAGACTGATTCGCCCCGCCATACGCTCCCACTCCTGCGTCACTCTCTAACACTGGAACGCTCCCCATGAAGATCTCCCCGATCCTCACGCAGCTGCGTGCGCAATGCCCAAGCCTTGCCGGCCATATCGCGACAGGTGTCGACCTGGTGCTGCTGCAAGGCAACCCGAATCTGCCGACACCGTCGGCCCATGTTTTACCGCTGGCCGACCTGGCCGGCGCCAGCACCGCACAGAACTCCGCCAGCCAGCCGATCCGTGACCGCTTCGAAATCATCCTGGTGCTCGACGCCACGGACGCCACAAAAGCGCTGGATCTGTTGCATGACCTGCGCGCCGAAGTCTGGCGTGCGCTGGTGGGTTTCAAGCCCGGTTCCGACTACAGCGCCATCGTTTACGACGGCGGCGAAACACTCTCGATCAACAGCAGCCGTGCGTTCTACCGGCTGCGCTTTTTTGCCGAGTTCCAGCTGGGCCGCAATCTGCCAAGTCAGCCTGCGGAGAGTTGGCACGAACGCGAACTGGACGGTTTGTCGTCCTTTACCGGGGTCACCGTGCGGGTCGATGCGATCGATCCGGCCGACCCCAACCTGAAACACCCGGGCCCTGACGGGCGCGTGGAAATGACTTTCTCTGGAGACGTAACCCCATGAGCAACCGCATCACCGTAGTGCCGGCCGCCGGCCGTGCCGTGCCGGACCCGGAAGCCGGCGACCTGCTGCCCCTGGAGGGCCGTGAAGTGCTGGACAGCGCCTGGTGGCGCCGGCGTCTGGCCGACGGCGATATCACCCTCAAAACCGCAACAGCCAAACAAAAGGGAGCCAAATAATGGCGATCGGATTCAGCAACATCCCCGCGGACATACGTGTACCGCTGTTCTATGCCGAAATGGACAACTCGGCCGCCAATAGCGCGTCCTCGTCCATGCGCCGTCTGATCGTGGCGCAGGTCAACGACAACATCGCCCCGAGCGAAACCGGCAAACTGGTGCTGGTTTCCAGCGTGGCACTGGCCAAGAGCATTGGCGGCCAGGGCTCGATGCTGGCGTCGATGTACGAGACTTTCCGCAAGGCCGACCCGATCGGTGAGATCTGGTGCCTGCCGCTGCACAACGCCACCGGCGCCATCGCCAAAGGCGTGCTGACCCTGACCGGCACCGCGACTCAGGCCGGTGTGCTCAACCTGTATGTCGGCGGTGTGCGAGTGCAGGCCAACGTGGTCAACGGTGCCACTGCAGCCCAGGCGGCCACCGCTCTGGCACAGAAAATCAATGCCACCGCCGATCTGCCGGTGAGCGCAGCCGCCGCTGAAGGTGTTGTCACCCTGAACGCCAAATGGACCGGCGAAAGCGGCAACGACATCAGCCTGCAATTCAACCGCCTGGGCAAGAGCAACGGCGAAGAAACCCCGGCAGGCCTGACCACCGCCATCACCGCCATGACCGGCGGCGTCGGTGTACCGGATCAAGTGGCTGCCGTTGCGGCACTGGGCGATGAGCCGTTCGAATTCATCGCGCTGCCATGGTCCGACCTGGCCACCCTCAACACCTGGCAGGCGGTGATGGACGACAGCACCGGTCGCTGGTCGTGGGCCAAGCAACTGTTCGGTCATGTCTACAGTGCCAAGCGCGGCACCGTCGGCACTCTGGTGGCCGCCGGTCAGGCGCGCAACGACCAGCACATGACCATTCAGGCGCTGGAGCCGGGCGTTCCGCAACCGGTGTGGGTACAAGCCGCTGCACTGGCTGCACGCACCGCCGTGTTCATCTCTGCCGACGCCAGCCGTCCGACCCAGAGCGGCAGCCTGCCGGGCGTCGATCCGGCACCGGCCAGCGAGCGCTTCACCCTGACCGAGCGTCAGTCGCTGCTCAACTACGGCATCGCCACCGCGTATTACGAAGGCGGCTACGTGCGTATCCAGCGCTCGATCACCACCTACCAGAAGAACGCCTACGGCCAGGCCGACAACTCGTACCTGGACAGCGAAACCATGCACCAGTCGGCGTACATCGTGCGTCGTCTGCAAAGCGTGATCACCAGCAAGTACGGTCGCCACAAACTGGCTTCCGACGGCACGCGCTTCGGTGCCGGTCAGCCGATCGTCACCCCGGCGACCATTCGCGGTGAGCTGATCGCCCAGTACGCCAAGCTCGAACTGGAAGGCCACGTGGAAAACGCCGAGCTGTTCGCCGAGCACCTGATCGTCGAGCGCGACGTGCAGGACCCGAGCCGCGTGAACGTGCTGTTCCCGCCGGATTACATCAACGGTCTGCGCGTGTTCGCACTGCTCAACCAGTTCCGTCTGCAGTACGACGACGTCGCCTGATCGGCCCGTTTGACACTGTGATTCGGCCCACCTTGCGTGGGCTTTTTATTTGAAGGGAGTAACACCATGGGTCAACTGATTGCAGGCACCTGCTACGTCAAGGTCGACGGTGCACAACTGACCATCAATGGCGGCTGCGAAGCCCCGCTGATGGCCGTCAAACGCGAAACCGTCGTGCCGGGTTTCTACAAGGAGACCGACATCGCGCCGTCGTTCAAGGTGACTGCGCTGCACACCGCCGACTTCCCGCTGAAGAAGCTGATCGAAGGCACCGACATCACCGTCACCTGCGAATTCAGCAACGGTAAAGTCTACGTACTGGCCGGTGCCTACCTGGTCGAAGAGCCAGTCTCCAAGGGCGATGACGCCACCATCGAGCTGAAATTCGAAGGCATCAAGGGGACCTGGCAATGAGCGGCGCCGTGAAGCTTCAGGTTGCGATCGAAGCTCACGGCGAGCCCCTGACCGAACTCGTCCTGCGCCGTCCGACGGTGCAGGAGGTACGAGCGATCAAGGCGCTGCCGTACAAGATCGACAAGAGCGAAGAAGTCAGCCTCGACATGGACGTGGCGGCCAAATATATCGCCGTGTGCGCCGGCATTCCGCCGTCGTCGGTCAACCAGCTGGACCTGGCTGACCTCAACGCGCTGAGCTGGGCCGTTGCGAGTTTTTTCATGAGTGCGGCGTCGGAGCCATCACCGACCTGATCGCGGTCGCCTATGACCTGGCCTGGTTCTGGAAGGTTGACCCCGAACAGATGATGGCCAGGCCACTGGATGTGCTTCGCGAATCGCTGGAGCACGCGCAACGGATCAATGCGATGCAGCAGGTGCAGTGATGGCAGACGAAGAAAAGAAAGAGAAAACCTCGGTGCTGCTGACGGGCATCGATGAACTGTCGCCCAAACTCGGTGCCCTGCGAGTAAAGGTCGAGAGTTTCAAGAAAAACCTCGAACAGATCGGCCTCGGCAAACTGGACATCAGCGGTCTGTTCAAGGGCGGCAGCGTGATCACGCCGTTCGTGGACGGCATCAAATCCGCCGCCGCCTTCCAGGGCAAGTTGACCGAGGTCAGCGAGACGGCGAAAACCGTCGACCTGCCTGCCACGCCAAAGGCTGCGGAACAAAACATGAACGTGTTCAGTGCGTCCATGGAAAAGGTCTCCGCTGCAGTGGACGCCGCACTGGTGCCGGCAGTGGGCGCATTGGTGGTCGGGCTGGAGCCGGTGCTGACCCAGGTCGGCAGCCTGCTCGCCGACAACCCGAAACTGGTCGAAGGACTGGCGGCGGGGGCGATTGCGTTTTCCGCCATGCAAACCGCCGTCACCGGTATGACCCAGGTGATGGACGTCATGAGCATGGTGCTCAAGACCAATCCGATCATGTTGATCGCCATGGGCATTGCCGTGGCGGCCGGACTGATCGTGGCCAACTGGACACCGATTTCCGCGTTCTTCACCGGATTGTGGGACGGTGTCAAAAACGCCGGAGCCAGTGCAATGGTGACGTTGCGCTCGGTACTCGACTGGCGACCGCTGGAAACACTGGCAGCGCTTTGGGAACCGGTCACGGGTTTCTTTTCCGGGATCTGGGAAAAGGTCAAAGCGGTTACCGCTCCGGTGATCGACTTCTTCACGTCGGTTTTCTCATGGTCGCCTGCGGGCCTGATCCTGGAAAACTGGGGGCCGTTGACCGGTCTTTTTTCGGCGATCTGGGAGTTGCTCAAGGCTTTGAGTGTGCCGGTGATGTCGTTCCTCAAGGGGCTGTTCGACTGGACGCCGCTGGGGATGATCGTCAACAACTGGGGCGCGATCACCGGTTTTTTCGCCTCGATCTGGGCGGCGTTGCAACCGGCGGCGCAAGCTATCAAGGACTTCTTCGGCACGCTGTTCGACTATTCCCCGTTGGGGATGCTCGTCAACAACTGGGGCAGCGTCGTGACCTTTTTCGAGCCAGTCTGGGCCGCGCTGCAAGCGTCGGCGCAACAGATCAAAAGCTTCTTCCAGAGCCTGTTCGAATGGTCGCCGCTGGAGCAGATCGCGCAGTACTGGCAGCCGATCAGCGAAGTGTTTTCGGCGCTATGGGGCGTGGTGCAAGCGTTGGCAGCGCCGGTGCTGGAGTTCCTGCACAACATGTTCGAATGGACACCGTTGGGGCAGATCATCAAGAACTGGGGCCCGATCACCGAATGGTTCGGCGAGCTGTGGCAAAAGCTGCAAACCGTCATCGCACCGATCAAGGAACTGTTCGATGGCGGCTTCGCCGGGCTGATCGCCAAGGTGACCGGCAAGGTCGAAACCCTGACTGAAGCGCAGCGTCAGACCAATGCCGAAGGCAAGGGCGAACTGGCGCCGGCATTCTTCGGTGCCAGCCCGAAAGCCGAGGGTGGCAGCACGCTGAAGGGCGGTTCTTTGCCGCAGACCTCTGGCGCCCTGATCCAGCAAAGCGCCGCCAACAACCGCACGCAACTCGAAGGCGGCCTGACGGTGCGCTTCGAAAACGCGCCGGCGGGGCTGCGCACCGATCAACCGCAAACCAATCAACCGGGGCTGGCGCTCAGTTCGCGCATCGGCTATCGCTCGCTGTCGGCAGGAGGTTCCAATGAACTGGCGTGACCGTTTGTTGCCGGCATCCTTCCGGGGTGTCGGCTTCTGGATCGACCAGGCGAAAACCCCGGTCGGCCGCAAGGGGCAGTTGCATGAGTATCCGCAACGGGATCTGCCGTTTTTCGAGGATCTCGGCCAGCAGGCCAAGACCCACGACCTGACGGCGTTCATCATCGGTGCCGATTGCCTGGAGCAGCGCGACAAGCTGCTCCAGGCTTTGGAACAGGGCAGCGGCGAGCTGGTGCATCCGTGGCTGGGCCGCTTGCAGGTCAAGGTCGGCGAGTGCGACATGACCCACACCCGCCAGGACGGCGGGATGGTGACTTTCTCCTTGAAATTCTACCCGGACCGGCCGCTGCCGTTTCCGACGGCGACGGTCAGCACGCAAAAAGTCCTGCTGATCAAGGCTGACGGTTTGCTCGGGTCGGCGGTGGCGCGCTTCGAACAGGCGATGACCCTGATCAAGGCGGCGCGGATCGGCATCGCCAACCTGCGCAACAGCCTCACCGGCGTGTATGACGTGATCAAGGAGCAGCTCAAGCCGCTGATCGCGCAGTACAAGCAGATCACCGAACTGGTCAGGGCCGTCAAGGAACTGCCCAAGGAAGTGGCTGCGGAGTTCAAGGGCTTGCTCGGCGATATCAAAGAGCTGAAGGCATTCGCGAAGGAGGGCTACCGTGGCGTGATTGCCGACGTGTCCCAACAGATCGAAGCCATCCGCAAGGCCGACGCACCGAAGATCACCACCGGCAAGGACACCACCGCTGCGGCGCAGGCCCTGGCCAATCTGGTGCAGGACACCCTGATCGTCAAAGCGGCGCAATGGGTAGCCTCGATGCCAGTGGCGTCGACGCCGGTGAAACTGTCGTCGACGCCTTCGCTGGACCAACAGTCGAAACAGCCGGTCAGCCGTCAGGAAGTGCCGGTCACCGACGATCTGCAAGCGCTGCAAAAAGAGCTGATCGAAGCGCTGCAAAAGGCCCAGGATAAGGCCGATCCCGCGCACTACCAGGCCATCGCGGATGTGAAGGAAGCGCTGATCGCGCACCTCAAGGCCGTGGCTTCGTCCGGTGTGCGACTGGTCAGCAAAACCTTCCAGGAAACCTTTCCGGCGCTGGTCGTGGCCTACAAGCAGTTTGGCGACGCCACTCGGGTGACCGAGGTCATTCAGCGCAATGGTCTGTCTCATCCGAGCTTCTCACCCAACGAAGTCAAGGTTTCCAGGGAGTGAGTCATGAACGAGACTGACAACCGCGTCACGCTGACTGTCGGCGACATGGAATACGGTGGCTGGAAAAGCGTGGAAATCACGGCGGACCTGGAGCGCCAGTTCCGCACCTTCAAACTTGACATCACCTGGCAATGGCCGGGGCAGACCGTGGATCAGCGGATCAAGGCCGGTGACCCGTGCGAAGTGCGGATCGGCCAGGATCTGGTGCTCACCGGTTATGTGTTCAAGGCCCCGATCAGTTATGACGGGCGACAGATCAGCCTGAGCATCGAAGGCAGTTCCAAGACCCAGGATCTGGTGGACTGTGCGGCGCGAAACATCCCTGGCCAATGGCAGGATCAGTCGCTGCTGAGCATCGTCCAGGCCCTGGCCATGGAGTATGCGTTGATGGTGGTCAACGAAATTCCCGAGACCGCACGCCTGAGCAAACACACGATCGTGCCGGGTGAAACGGTGTTTCAGTCGATCGACCGTCTGCTTTCGCTGTACCGGGTGTTTTCCACCGATGATGCCGAAGGCCGGCTGGTGCTCGCCAGACCCGGCAGCGCCGGCCGCGCCAGCGATGCACTGGAGCTGGGCAAGAACATTCTCTCGGCCAATGCGCCGATGGATTTCAGCCAGGTGTTTTCCGAATACCGGGTGATCGGCCAGCAGAAGGGCAACGACAAGAAGAGCGGGGCGGCGGTCAGCGAAGTGGAATCGACGGCGACCGACCTGAGCTTCAAGCGTCGGCGCACCACGATCATCAACGAAGGCTCGCAACTGACGTTCGAACTGGCCCAGCAACGGGCCCAATGGGAGAGCGCGACGCGTATGGGCCGGGCGCTGACCACGACTTATCAGGTACAGGGCTGGCGTCAGTCCAACGGTGACCTGTGGCGTCACAACACCCTGGTGCGGGTCAAGGATCCGGTGTTCGGGTTCGATGAAGACATGCTGATTTCCAAGGTGACGTATTCGCTGTCGGCGCAAGGTTCGGTGACCACCCTGCAAGTGGCGCCACCGCATACCTTCGACGCGAACCCGACTCCCCCGAAAAAGACCTGAGCCCGACACCGCCCTCCAAGGAAAACCCTATGAGCCTACTGACACGCCTGCTGGCGCGCGGCACTGTCGTGCTCGCCAGTTCGGCCTCCAAGCTGCAATCGCTGCAAATGCGCCTCACCGCCGGTGAAGTGAACGACGACATGGAGCACTTCGAACCCTACGGCTTCACCAGCCACCCGCTGGCCGGTGCCGAAGGCGTCGTCACCTTTCTTGGCGGCGACCGTTCCCACGCCATCGCGCTGGTGGTCGCTGACCGCCGTTATCGCCTGCAATCGCTGGCGGCCGGCGAAGTGGCGATCTACACCGACGAAGGTGACAAGATCCACTTCAGGCGCGGGCGGATCATCGACATCGAAACCGCCACGCTCAACATCCGCGCCATCACCGCCGTGAACTTCGAGACGCCGGTGATCAACCAGACCGGCAAGATCGTTTCCCAGGGCGACCAAGTGGCCGGCGGCATCAGCCAGATCAAGCACGTGCATGGCGGCGTGCAGGGCGGCAGCGGCCAGACCGGCGTGCCGGCGGGAGGTCAGTGATGCTTTTCAGCCAGAACCTCCATGCCGCGCTGACACGCTCGGTGTTGATCAGCCTGTTCACCTGGCGCCGTGCTGCCGACGACGATGCTCTTGATGACGAGGAACGTTACGGCTGGTGGGGCGACACCTTTCCCACCGTAGCCGACGACCGCATCGGCTCGCGGCTGTGGCTGCTGCGTCGGGTCAAGTTGACCCGGCAGACCCAGATGGACGCCGAGTTCTATGCCCGCGAAGCCCTGCAATGGCTGATCGACGACGGCCATTGCAGCGCCATCGACATCATCAGCGAACGCCTCGACGCCCAGCGCCTGAACCTGCGTACGGTCCTGACCCTGGCCGACGGCGAACGCCTGGACATCAACCCCGATAACAGTTGGCAGGTGATCTATGCCGTTTGAAACCCCTTCGCTGCCGGTGCTGATCAAGCGCACCCAAAGCGACCTGGCCGGCGATTCGCTGCGCCAGTCCGATGCGCAAGTCCTGGCCCGTACCGTTGGTGGGGCCGCTTACGGTCTGTATGGCTACCTTGACTGGATCGCCGAGCAGATTCTGCCCGACACCGCCGACGAGTCGACCCTGGAACGCATCGCCGCGCTGCGCCTGAACCAGCCGCGCAAACCGGCGCAGGTCGCCACCGGCAGCGTCAGTTTTACCGCCACCGCAGGCGCGGTGCTGGACGTCGATACGCTGCTGCAATCGAGCGATGGCCGCACCTACAAAGTCACCGCCGCACGCACTACGGTCAATGGCAGCAACACCACCACCATCGCGGCGCTGGAGGCGGGCAGTCTCGGCAATGCCGATGCCGGGCTGGCGCTGACTCCGGTGCAGCCGGTGAGCGGCGTAGTCGGCAACAGCTTTGTCGTGCTGGCGCCGGGTCTCAGCGGCGGTGTGGCGCGGGAAAGCCTGGAATCGCTGCGTTCGCGGGTGATCCGCTCCTATCGCGTGATCCCCCACGGCGGTTCGGCCAGCGACTATGAAACCTGGGCGCTGGAAGTGCCGGGCGTAACTCGGGCCTGGTGCCGTGGTGGCCTGCTCGGGCCGGGCACGGTGACGGTGTTCATCATGCGTGATGAAGATCCGCAACCGGTGCCCAACGACGAGCAACTGGCGCAAGTCCAGGACTACATCGAACCGCTGCGACCGGTGACGGCGGAAGTGCATGTGCAGCGACCGATTCAAGTGCCGGTGGTGTACCGCTTCAAGAGCGTCAACCCGGACACCACCGCCGTGCGCGCCGCTGTCGAAGCGCAGCTGCGCGACCTGCACAACCGTGAAGCCGATCTCGGCGTGCCGTTGCTGATCAGTCATATCCGCGAAGCCATCAGCAGCGCCGGCGGTGAGTACGATCACACCTTGACCGCGCCGGCCGCTGACGTGCCTGCCGGTCAAAGCGAACTGCTCACCTTCGGAGGTTGCGTATGGGGGGCATAAGAACCGCTGCGCAATATCAGGCGCAGCTTCGCGCACTGCTGCCCAGTGGCCCGGCATGGGACCCGGAGCGGGTGCCGGAGCTGGATGAGGTACTGCAAGGCGTCGCAGCCGAACTGGCACGTCTCGATGCCCGCGCCGCCGACCTGCTCAACGAAATGGACCCGGCCGGCGTCAGCGAGCTGGTGCCGGACTGGGAACAGGTGATGAACCTGCCCGACCCGTGCCTGGGCGCCACACCGCTGTTCGATGACCGTCGTCTCGCCGTGCGCCGCCGCTTGCTCGCGGTCGGCAGCCAGGCCGTCGGCTACTACCTGGAAATCGCCAGAAGCCAGGGTTACCCCAACGCCACCATCACCGAACTCGAAGCCCCGCGCATGGGCCGCTCGCGCTTCGGCGCGGCGCATTGGGGCACCTGGGAAGCGCAGTTCATGTGGACGCTCAACACCGGCGGCCGCTTGCTGCTCGGCCGGCGTTTCGGCGCGAGTTACTGGGGCGAGCGCTTTGGCGTGAATCCGGGCTCGGCACTTGAGTGCCTGATTCATCGGGCGGCGCCGGCGCATACCAAGGTGCACATCAACTATGACTAGGGAATAACGCAATGGATTATCCGAAGAGTGTGCCCAGCGCCGGTCTGGTGAATGGGAAATTTATCGATGAAAACCCGCTGACCGGGACGCCGGGATCGTTGATCCCGGCTGACTGGGGCAACGGCGTTACGCAGGAAATTCTCAACGTGATCAAGGCTGGGGATCTGACCCCGGACGAGAAGAAATATGATCAGTTGTTGCAGGCGATTCAGACGGTGACGGCCAAGGGCTGGAATCAGGATCTGGCATTGCCGCTGGCAGCGTTGCCATTGCCGACCGTGGCCACGGCGGATGCCCGGATGCCGATTACACCGGCCGCAGCCTCGACCAGTGGCGGGCGGGTGTCGGTGCCGGCGGGTATCTACGTCAGCATTGGCCAGGAAGTGCTGGCAGGGCAGTTGGGACGTTCGCGGACGTTCACCACTCAGGCCTGGAGTAGCGCCGATCTGTTGCCGAGTTCGGGGTACTTTCTGCGGGCTCAGGTGGTGAATGGTGCACTGACGTTCTACATGCAGCGCGGGACGATTTACGACGTGACGCCCGATTCCCTGAAGGGCACGGTCAACGGTGCTGCCGGCGGTGGTTTCCAGAGTTCGGTGCTGGACATGTGCCTGGCCTGGGTGGTCACCGGTGCTCCAGGCTCTGTGCCGGTAGTGCGCTCGATTTACAACCGGGCGCGTTTGACCTGGACGCAGACCGTCAACGGCACCGGCGCGGTTTTTTTGCCGCTCGACCCTCATGCTCGTGCTGCACGGTTGATCGTGGGTAACCCGACGCCTTCCTCGACCGCTGTCACCTCTATGGCTTTTCCTGGCACCGGATGGTCCGGTGGCAACTACTGCTTTCTGTCACCTACTGCGACGACCAGTGCCAACAACGCCACCGGCTGGAATCCGGCGACGTTGTATCCGTGCGTGCTGTTTACCAACAACGTTCTCAATGACGTCACGGTGTCGACCCTGGCCGCCAGTTTTGACCATATGCAACTGCGCTCGCTCTGGCAGAGCTTCCAGGCGGAACACACGCTGGGGCAAACCATCGCCGACAGCGATGAGTTGTTGTTAAGCATGGGCATCAAAAACCATCCGCAAACCGACTACAGCGTCGGTATTCCGATCAACTTTTCTGATGCTGTGAACGTGCAGCTGTCGTGGGAGCTCATTCGATGATCGTAATTCAGGAACTGCATCAGATCGATGGAGAGTTGCGTCCTGCGCCGCCGTCCTCTGCACATGACTGGAACGGTGAACAGTGGCTCGTCAACCCCGAGAAGGTCGCGCTGCTGGAGCAGCAGGAAACCGAAAGCCTGTGCGCCCGGGTCGATGCAGTCGCCGACGGCGCCCGTACCGCACTGGCCGGTGACCCGCTCAAGGCCCTCGAGTACGCCCAGGCGGCGGTCGACGCTCAGGCCTATCAAGACGCCGGTTACCCGAAAAAAGAGGTGCCGTTATCCGTTGCTGCCTGGGTCGCCAAGGGGAGGTCGGCAAAACAGTCCGCCGAGCAGATCCTCGACAAGGCTGCCCAGCTCAGCGAGAACCTGCTGACCCTGCGAACCTTGCGCTTGAAGGCCAAGACCCAGATCCGTGCGTATGCGAGCAAAAGCCAGATGGATCAGGCTCGCGCTACCGCCGATGAGGCACTGCAGGCCATTCGTGAATTGACGGCCAACTCTAACCTGTAATCGCAACGCGCTTAATCCAGGCCCACTTCGTTGTGGGCTTTTTTATTTTCAGGAACAGAAGCGTTTGCGCTGCTGCGAAAACTTTCGGGCCGCCACGTTTCATTTGTCATGACAGAGGAACGAATAACCCATGGATTATCCAAAAAGCGTCCCCAGCGTCGGCCTGGTCGATGGCCGTTTCGTCGATGAAAACCCGGTGGCGGGAACGCCGGGTTCTTTGATTCCGGCGGTGTGGGGCAACAGCGTTACACAAGAAATTCTCAACGTGATCACGGGCGCTGGAATGACGGTCAACGAGGCGGATACCGGCCAGTTGTTCAAAGCCATTCAATCGATCATCGGTGCCGCCAGCCCAATGCGTTCTGTGGTGACACGGCTTGCCGCTTCGAAGGCACTGACTGATCAGGAGCTCGGACTGGTGTTGATCGATGGCAGCCCCGGTGCCACGACGATCACCTTGCCCGGCGCCACTGTCGGACTGGGTGTGCGCGACGTGATTGTTCGTCGTGTCGACAACAGCGGCAATCGAATGGTGGTGCAGGCTTCCGGAACCGACCGGATCCGTTTTCACACGCATTTGTCTGCGAGCGGTTACCCGTTTCTGGTGCTGATGGGCGGCGGTGACTGGTGGCATTTACGCAGCGACGGCGCTGGCAGTTGGTGGCCCGTCGGTCGCTTCGACAACACCCCCCTTGGACGGCCGTTTTTCGAGACGACCACGTTGCTCAGCCCCGGTGGCTACGGCGCGCTCAACGGCACGGTCATGAAGCGTACCGAGTGGCCGTGGCTGTGGGATCACGCCCAGCTCTCCGGAATGCTGGGCACTGAAGCGGCGCGCGCGGGCAACGAAGGTAAATGGACTTCGGGCGACGGCGCGGCGACCTTCCGTGGCCCGGAAGGGCGAGGTGAGTTTCTGCGGGTGCTGGACGAGGGCCGGGGCGTGGATGCGGCACGTGCCATGGGTTCCTTTCAGGTGGGCTCGACGCATTCGTATGCCATGGGCGCCAACGGTGCCGGCGCGGTCGGCGCGTGGTGGTCGGACAGCCTGACGAGTTTTGGCGCCGATACCCGTGAAGAGCCGCAGTACGTGTCCGGGCTATACAACGGTGGCCCGATCTTCCCGGCCGGTACGAGTTATCAGCGGGATGCCGCCAACGCCTTGCTGCTGGCGTTCAAGTCCCGTCCTCGAAACATCGCCTATCCCGGCCGTATCAAGCTCATCTGAGGTGCCCATGTTCAATTATCTGTTTGACGGCTCGGGCGCCTTGTCCGGGCCTGTCGAGTTTTTCGTGACGCCAGGTATCGGTATTCAACTGCCCAGTAACGCAGTCCAGTTGTCGTTCGAATTACCTGAACTGGAAAGCGGTCACGCCTGGGCGCTGATCAATGGAGTACCGCGAGAGGTGATTGACCGACGTGGTCTGGTCTATCGCAAGGACGGCGGCGCGCAACAGATCTGGAATGAGTTGGGCGAGTTGCCCGACACCCTGACGGCGCAACCCTGGCCCGGAGAGTTCCACGTATGGCGCGACAACGCCTGGCAACTGGATGAACAAGTCAGGTTGGCCAGCATCAGCCAGCAGGTTCTGGAGAAGCGCGACACGCTGCTTCGCGACGCCGTCCTGCGCATCGCCCCCCTGCAATACGTCGAAGACATCGGCGATGCCAGCCACGAAGAGCAACTGCAACTGCTCGAATGGAAGCTCTATAGCGTGGAGCTGAACCGCATCGAAAAGCAGACCGGTTTCCCGGAACAGATCACCTGGCCGGCAGTGCCCGGCGCAACCGTAACCAGCTGATTGCCGCAGAGGGAGCAGTGCAATGGACTATCCGAAAAGCATCCCCGGCGTCGGCCTGGTCGACGGTGGTTTTATCGATGAAAACCCCGTTGCCGGCACGCCCGGTTCGTTGATCCCCGCCGCCTGGGGCAACAGTGTCACGCAAGAAATTCTCAACGCCATCAAGGCTGCCGGACTGACGCCGGACGAGAGCAAAACCAACCAGTTGGCGACGGCCATCGGTGCGCTGGTCGACTTCACCAAACTGAAGAACACCCCGACCACGCTGGCCGGTTACGGCATCACCGATGCGGTCGGGCGACTGCTGGCAGTCAGGCAGATCGAAACTGTCGGGATCACGGTTTACAAGCCGAACCCGAGGGCGAAGCGGATTCGTGTGCGTCTGGTCGGGGCGGGTGGTTCGGGGGGCGGATGTGCGCCTGTACCCGCCACCTATCAAAGCTTCGGAGGCGGTGGTGGAGCAGGAGCCTATGGCGAAAGCCTGTTTGATGTGACGGCGGAAATGCAAGCTGGTGTTCCTGTTTCACTGGGCGCCGGCGGTGCCGCACGCACCACGATGGGGGCTTCGGGAGGCGGCGCTTCCTTCGGCAGTTACATGAGCGTTGCAGGAGGTGCCGGCGGGCAAACCCTGTCGATCGTGCTGACGGGAACTTCGTCCGGTTGCGTCCAGGGTGGTGCGGGTGGGCAATCGGTTTCTGGCGGGAATCTCACTGCTGCGCGTGGTCAGCCGGGTGGTTATGCCATGAGCAACGCCAACTGGGGACTGCTGGCGGGCACCGGTGGTGCGAGTCAGTTCGACGGAGGTGCTCCATTCACGGGCGCGAACATTAATGCGAATTCCGGCTTTCGCGGTTCGGGTGGCGGCGGAGCTTGCTCCAATAGCGCATCCGTCGCGTATCCGGGTGGAGTGGGTGGCAATGCCTTCTGTGAAATCTGGGAGTACGAGTAATGGCCCGTTATGCACGTATTGAAAACGGTGTCGTGGCCGAAGTGATCGACACCGGTGACTACGCGATCGAGCAACTGTTTGCGCCGGCGTTCGTTGCGGCGATGGTGCAGGTGCCCGATGGCGTGAACGTCGAAATCGGCACGTCGATGGATGAGATAGCTCCCGCTATCGAGCCTGCGTACGAACCGCAAAGTCCCGTTGTCGACAAGCCCCCCATGGTCGAGGACAACGAGCCTCCGGCAGCAGAGCGCACGTGGCGTCAGTCGGCTCTTTCGGCCACCGAATGGCGGGTCACCCGCCATCGCGACGAGCAGGAACTGGGGCGTGGGACAACGCTCAAGGCCCAGCAATACCTGGAGCTGCTCGAGTACCGCCAAGCATTGCGCGACTGGCCCGATTCCGGCGCATTCCCGTCATCCGTTTCTCGGCCATCAGCGCCGCAGTGGCTGGCCGGCCCGATTGGCTGAAGCCGTCACGCTACCCATATTTTCAGATAAGGAGATAAGCCTTGGACTATCCCAATAGTGTTCCCAGTGCCGGCCTGGTCAACGGTCGGTTTGTCGATGAAGACCTGATAACGGGCAAGCCGGGATCGTTGATCCCGGCCAGTTGGGGCAACGGTGTCACGCAGGAATTGATCAATGTCATTCAGGCCGCCGGCCTCACGGCGTCGGAGGCCAAGGTTGATCAATTGCTGACAGCATTACGCGGTAGCCGGTTGTTCGCCACGGCGTCGCAGTTCGACAACAGCCAGACCGTCGCCACTACAGGTTTTGTCGCCCGTAGCGGCGTGCAGTTTTCGGGGCTCACGTCCTTTGCGACCAGTACGGTTCTGACTGCGGCCCATGTGGGCGGAATGGTCAGTTTCTACAGCGCGGCACCGGTCACCGCCACCATGCCCGTTCTCGGCGTCGCCGGTAATGCAAGTACGCTGCACGTCATCAATCTAGGCACCGGCGCGCTGACGATCAACCCGGCAGCGAACGAGCGCATCATCAGCAGCAACAACACGGTGGGGTCGCTGCTGCTCGGTATTGGCGACTCGGCGCAACTGATCCGGGTTGGCACTGACTGGCGACTTTATGGTGGATCCGTCAGTGACCGATATGCGTCGGCTCACTCCGGTGCCTTCGGCGATGCCGGCTATCAGCGGTTCGCGAGCGGCAATATCGAGCAGTGGGGTTATGGATCAACGGATGCCAATGGGGATGTCTATGTGACGTTTCCGATTTCGTTTCCGGTGGCATTTTCGTCACTGGTGGCGACACATGTCGGTGGTGACGGAGCGATGGTGCTCCTGTACGGGGGGAGTGCCACCAAACAAGGTTGTCGCTTGAGAGTACGGAATTACTTGGGCCAGTCTTCTGCTGGCTGGAGCGTGAACTATTTTGCGAAGGGGTATTGAATGAACGCTTTCAATGTCTTGTTCAGCGCCAGCACTCGGGGTGTTTATGTACCGGGTATAAACTCGTCGGATATTCCTGACGACGTCATCGAGATTCCCCAAGCCTACTGGGCCTCGCTCCTGAAGCAACTGTCGGTCTCTGCAAAAGTGATTGGCGTGCGGGCCGATAACGGTTTTCCGATCCTGGTTGATCCACCACCGCCGACGGCAGACGAAGCCGCTGACATCGAACGCCGCTGGCGAACCGCACAATTGGCAGCCACCGACGGCCTGGTGGCCCGCGACCGCGATGAACTGGAGGACGGCGGCGGCACCACGCTGACCACCGAGCAATATGCCGAACTGCAAGCGTTTCGGCGGGCGTTGCGGGACTGGCCACAGGCTTCGTTTTTCCCGTTCAGCGAGCATCGTCCGGTGGCGCCGCGCTGGTTGGCCTCGACACTTTGAGTCTGCTGTATTTCACAAGGATGGTGGCGCGGAAAATTCCGGAAAGAAATGGCTGGCAGGCCTTGGTCTCCAGTCATGCTTCAATCGCGGCACATCCAGGGAGGATCAAGCATTATGCAAATCACTGAAAACAATCTGATCGACATCATGCCCGACGCCCGCTCCCAAGCGGGCGTTTTTGTTTCACCGCTCAACGACGCCATGGCGCGTCATCGCATCGATACGCCCAAGCGTGTCGCTGCATTTCTCGCCCAGGTCGGCCATGAGTCCGGGCAACTGCGCTACGTACGCGAACTGGGCAACAACCAGTATCTGAGCAAATACGACACCGGCACTCTGGCCCTGCGTCTGGGCAACACGCCGGAAGCCGATGGTGACGGACAGAAGTATCGCGGTCGCGGGCTGATCCAGATCACCGGCCGCACCAACTATCGCCAGTGCAGTCTCGGGCTGTTTGGCGATGAGCGTCTGTTGTCGTTGCCTGAATTGCTCGAGCAACCGCAATGGGCGGCGGAGTCCGCCGCGTGGTTCTGGGAGCTGAACGGTCTGAACGAACTGGCGGACCGTGATCAGTTCAACACCATCACCCGTCGAATCAACGGCGGGTTGAACGGCTTGCAGGATCGCCTGGATATCTGGGCGCGGGCGAGGGCGGTGCTATGTCCATCTCCTGGCGTGTAACCGGTGTTGTATTGCTGGTTCTGGGGGCTGCTGCACTGGCATGGCAATTCCAGGACTGGCGTTATGGCCGCCAACTGGCCGAGCAGGCGCGACAGCATGCCGAAACCCTCAATCAACTGACTCAGGCTGCTGCCTCGGCGCAGCAGGCCGAACAGGACAAGCGTCTGGCCCTGGAGCAACGGCTCGCGGTCAGTGAACAAACCCATTATCGAGCACTGAATGATGCCCAACGTGATCAGGATCGCCTGCGCGATCGCCTTGCCACTGCTGATCTGCGCCTGTCAGTCCTCATCGACGCAGGCGACGCTGCCCGCGGCTGCGGTGTGCCGGCCGCCTCCGGCACCGGCAGCGTGGATCATGCAGCCATACGCGCCCGACTTGACCCGGCGCATGCTCAACGAATTGTCGCCATCACCGGAGAAGGTGACCGTGGATTGATTGCCTTGCAGGCCTGTCAGGCCTACATCAGAGCGCTGACACCCGCACATTTTGAATAAGCTTGTGTATTGAAAGCACAACCGGCTCGTGTACGGTGGTACTCATTCCATCCGATCCGGAGCGCGCCGTGAAAGAAATCACTCAACTGGCGGCCGAACTTGGCCGACGCCTGCAATTGCTCAATGCCCATGTCACCACGGCGGAGTCCTGCACCGGTGGCGGCATCGCCGAAGCGATCACCCGGATCCCGGGGAGCTCGGCATGGTTCGAAGCGGGCTATGTGACGTATTCCAATCGACAGAAAACCCAGCAATTGAACGTGCCGGCGGATCTTTTTTCCACCGTCGGCGCGGTCAGTCGCGAGGTGGTCGAGGCCATGGTGCATGGCGCCCAGGATAAAAGCAGGGCGCGATTCGCCGTGGCGGTCAGCGGCGTGGCGGGACCGGACGGCGGCTCGCCGAACAAACCGGTGGGCACGGTATGGCTGGCCTGGGGTGTCGGCGATATGGTTTCCAGCGAGGTTCAGCACTTCCCCGGCAACCGCGACGACGTCCGCCGACAAACGGTGAAGGCCGCGCTAGAGGGGCTGCTGCGACTGGCGGCACGAGAAATCGAAAATCAGGGGTAGGCGATCCGGAAAGGCTGTGGAATAATACTGGCTACTTATACAGGTGTTGGCCGTCAGGCCTTATTGATTACGTGAGGACTTTAATGGACGACAACAAGAAGAAAGCCTTGGCTGCGGCCCTGGGTCAGATCGAACGTCAATTCGGCAAGGGTGCCGTAATGCGTATGGGCGATCAGGATCGTCAGGCGATTCCAGCCATTTCCACCGGCTCTCTGGGTCTGGACATTGCACTCGGCATCGGCGGCCTGCCAAAAGGCCGTATCATCGAGATCTACGGCCCTGAATCTTCCGGTAAAACCACTCTGACGCTGTCCGTGATCGCCCAGGCCCAGAAGGCCGGCGCGACCTGCGCATTCGTCGACGCCGAACACGCCCTTGACCCTGAGTACGCCGGCAAGCTGGGCGTCAACGTCGATGACCTGCTGGTTTCCCAGCCGGACACCGGCGAACAGGCTCTGGAAATCACCGACATGCTGGTGCGCTCCAATGCCGTTGACGTGATCATCGTCGACTCCGTGGCTGCTCTGGTGCCGAAGGCGGAAATCGAAGGTGAAATGGGTGACATGCATGTGGGCCTGCAAGCCCGTCTGATGTCTCAGGCACTGCGTAAAATCACCGGTAACATCAAGAACGCCAACTGCCTGGTGATCTTCATCAACCAGATCCGCATGAAGATCGGCGTGATGTTCGGCAGTCCGGAAACCACCACCGGTGGTAACGCGCTGAAATTCTACGCTTCGGTTCGTCTCGACATCCGCCGTACTGGCGCGGTGAAGGAAGGCGACGAAGTGGTCGGCAGCGAAACCCGCGTCAAGGTCGTGAAGAACAAGGTGGCTTCGCCGTTCCGTCAGGCGGAGTTCCAGATTCTCTATGGCAAGGGCATCTACCTGAACGGCGAGATGATCGACCTGGGCGTGCTGCACGGTTTCGTCGAGAAGTCCGGTGCCTGGTATGCCTATGAAGGCACCAAGATCGGTCAGGGCAAGGCCAACTCGGCCAAGTTCCTGGCAGATAACCCGGAAGTCGCGGCGAAGCTCGAGAAACAACTGCGGGACAAGCTGCTGTCGCCATCGGTGATTGCTGAATCCAAGGCCTCGGCGGTCAAAGAGACCGAAGACGACCTGGCTGACGCTGATCTCTGATTGCACCGATGACTACCGCCGTACTCGATACCCCCGTCGCTGTGCGGCGAACCGCAATGGACCTGCTTGCACGCCGCGAGCATGGTCGAGTCGAGCTGACACGTAAACTGCGTCAGCGCGGCGCTCCACCCGAATTGATCGAAGCAGCCCTTGACCGTTTGACGGAGGAGGGGTTGCTTTCCGAAGCCCGTTACCTGGAAAGCTTTGTTTCGTACCGCGCACGCTCAGGTTATGGCCCGATGCGAATCCGCGAAGAACTGAGCCAGCGTGGCCTGCAGAGAGCCGATATCGAACTCGCTTTGCGCGAGAGTGATATCAACTGGCAGGAACAGCTGAAGGAAACGTGGCAAAGGAAGTTCTCCGGACAGCTTCCCGTCGATGCCAGGGAGCGAGCCAGACAAGGCCGGTTCCTTGCTTATCGGGGATTTTCGATGGAGATGATCAACCGCTTGTTCAGCGGCAGAGGGATGGACGATTAAATCGGTTCCAGCCTCAAACAAAAAATAAAAAAGCGGCCCGCTATTGCGATAGCGGGCCGCTTTTTTTTGTCTTCAGATTACCTTCGACGGTTCCCGGGAGGGTTGCGCTGTTTGTGGCCTGGATTGGGCCCAGTTTTCCGGCAGATTGATGAAGTCCACCAGTTCCCGCAGACGTCCATGGTCCCTGGCATTGAAGGCGAAAGCCAGTCGTGTCAGATGACTGAACCGGGCTTCGTCGTGTTCTTCGCCGGCATAGGCGTGTTGATGAAAACGGTCGCTCAGGCACAGATCGGCGAAGGTTTCCTGCATGTCATCAAGTGCTTGGTCGCTGAGCCTGTGATTCATGCGAATCACGAATTGCCGTTTGAGCCAGCGGCTGGAGTGGAAGTTGCCATAGAACTGGTTGATCTGTTCTACCGCCTCTTCAACGCTATGAACCAGTCGCATCAATTTCAGATCGGTTGGCAGGATGTAGCGGTTGTCCTCCAGTTGCTGGCGGATGAAATCCAGCGCTCCTTGCCAGAATGTGCCACCTGGAACATCCAGCAAGACCACCGGAACCAGCGGGCTTTTTCCGGTCTGTATCAGGGTCAGCACTTCCAGCGCTTCATCCAGCGTGCCGAAGCCACCGGGGCAGAGCACCAGGGCATCGGCCTCCTTCACGAAGAACAGTTTGCGCGTAAAGAAAAAGTGGAAGGACAACAGATTCCCCGTGCCGTTGACGGTGGGATTGGCATGCTGTTCGAAGGGCAGGGTGATATTGAACCCCAGGCTGTTGTCGCGACCGGCGCCTTCATGGGCCGCGGCCATGATCCCGCCACCGGCACCGGTGATCACCATCATGTTTGAGTGGGCCAGTGAGGCTCCCAGTTCCCGGGCGAGGGCATACAGTGGATGCTCGACCGGTGTACGCGCCGAGCCGAACACCGTGACCTTGCGCCTTCCCTTGTATTGCTCAAGCGTGCGAAAGGCCTGTTCCAGTTCTCGCAGGGTCTGCATGGTGATCTTGGCGTTCCAGCGGTTGTGATCTTCCTGAGCCATGCGCAGCACGGTCAGGATCATGTCACGGTAGATGGGCGAATTCGGACTGTCGGGCGAAACCAGGTTGAGTAATTCTTCGACCTTGCCGGTGAGGTCGTGGCCGCTTTCCTGAAAATGACGGCTGAGCAAGTCATTCGGTTGGTAAGGCATGCAACTTCTCCTTCTGCACAGAACCTTCGGCCCTGACGTGCGGCGTCAGGGCCGCGCTGCAAGAAAAAACAAACGCCCGGCAGCTCCTTTCCTGCCGTGAAGTGTTCAACGGGAATACATTGAATCTAGACCCATGAAGCATTTTTCGCTGCATCAGCATTGCGCCACAAAGTCTTGGGCGGCAATTGCTTATTGTCGATTTGCGAAGTGCTTTCACCGCTCGTCCGATGTCGCACCAAGGGAAAAATGCTCTGATTTACTAAGTTAAAGGCGCCGTACGACAACTTTGCGTCAGCGAGCGTACGCAAGGTGCGCGGGATTCAAGGATTTGCGGGTGGCAAGGAGGCAAGACACATGGCCAGAGTCATTCTGGAGATCGATACGCAGCTGTATCGAATGTTGAAGGCATCGGCCGAGGCCAATCATGTGAGTCTCGAAGAAGAGTGCTGCCGACGCCTTTCAGGAGGGGAGCGCCGCTCGCGCTATTTGCAGGCCTTGCTGGCCGAACTGCGCGCCGAGGATGAACAGCGGCGCGCCAATTCGCGATGATTACTTCTTCTTCACCGGGGCTGCTTTCGGGCAGTCCGATTCCTGATAGCTGGCCGAACCGATTGCCCGGTTGGTCTTCACTTCGCTGAAGTCATAACGCATGACGGCACCTTTGGCCATCAGCTTGCGGTAAGAAGGGTTGTTGCAGACCGAAGCTCCGAGCTGGAAGTACACGGCTTTGGGATCGGCACGCATCTTTTCGGCATGGCTTGCCTGGACGCTCAGGTGGTTGATCAGCGTAGTGCCTTCGACGGTATAACCCTGATCGAGGATGTCTTCGTTGATCGCCCTTGGTGTACCGACGCTACTTTGTGCAGCGACGTTTTGCAGCTCTTTGTTCAGGTTCTGCTCTTTCAGGGACGCAGCCTGTGCGCTGAAGGACAACGCCAGAGCGATGGCCGCGGAAGGAACGATAAGGCGCAGCATGAAACTCTCCTGATTCAGTGACTGGTGGTTCGACCAGCCCCGGGGCTGTGCGTTCAGTGGCGGCGAATTATAGGGGAGCCGGTCGGGAGGGTACAGGCTTGTGCCCGTTGCTCTGATAAACTGCCGGCCTTTATCGTCTTGCCGAGAGCTGTTCGTGTCGAGTTTTCCTGTCAGTCGGCGTCGCCCGCAATGAAACATGCCCCCAACGCCGTGGCCCGCCTGCGCGATCAGCGCGAGGACGAGGGCATCAAGCCGATTCAGGCCCGTGGCTTCCGCTCCGAGCGTTGCCGCGACTGCCGGGTAATCATCAGTCATTGCCTGTGCGCCTGGCGTCCGACGGTCGATACCCGCTCCGGTGTCTGCCTGATCATGACCGGCAAGGAAGTATTCAAACCGAGCAACACCGGTTGGCTGATTGCCGATATCGTTCGGGACAATCATGCGTTCATCTGGTCGCGGACCGAACCCGACGAGCAACTGCTGGCATTGCTGAACGACCCGCAATGGCAGCCGTATCTGGTGTTTCCCGGCGAGTATGTCGAGCCTTCGCGGGTCACCAACACCGTGGATCTCGATAGCAGCAGGCGTCCGCTGTTCATTCTGCTGGACGCGACCTGGACCGAGGCACGCAAGATCTTTCGCAAGAGCCCGTACTTTGATCGCCTGCCGATCCTCAGTCTGTTGCCCGACAAACTGTCGAGATACCGCCTGCGTCGCTCGACCCGCAATGAGCATTTGTGCACCGCCGAAGTGGCGGCGCTATGCCTGGAACTGGCGGGCGATACCGATGCCGCATCGGCGCTGGACGCCTATTTCGACGTGTTCAGCCAGCATTACCTGGGCGCCAAGCAGCAGCGCGAGGTGAATGTATCGACGCCGGCCCATGCAGAATTGCTGCCTTTTATAGCCAGTGCGCAAGCGGTGCCTGCCTGATCCTGGCCCATACTGCTAAAGCAGTGGCCATGTTGCTTGACCACCCCGGCTTCGCTGGGCATCCTTGGCGCCGATTGGGGTGCGGCCAAGGTTTGAAACGCTTTTTTTTGTCTGTGATTGGCGTTGAACGTGCCCCTGTGGATGCTGCCGTACAAGCGCCGGCGTCTTGAGTTGCCTTGGCGAGCCCCGAATGATCGGGTCTGCCATCAAAAACAGGATCATTTGAAAAATGGCCACATACGACATCCTGATTGCCGATGATCACCCTCTTTTTCGTAGCGCACTGCATCAAGCGGTGACGATGGGCCTCGGTCCGGATGTACGAATGGTGGAAGTGGCGAGCATCGCCGAGCTGGAAACCCGTCTGACCGAGAAGGCCGACTGGGATCTGGTGCTGCTGGATCTGAACATGCCCGGCGCTTTCGGGTTTTCCGGACTGGTGATGTTGCGTGGGCAGTATCCGCAGATACCGGTAGTGATGGTCTCGGCGCAGGAAGAGGCTTCGGTGATGGTCAAGTCGCGGGAGTTCGGAGCCAGTGGTTTCATTCCCAAGTCGAGCGACCTGAGCACCATTCAGGAAGCGGTGCGCAAAGTGCTGGACGGCGACGTGTTCTGGCCGCCACAGGCGTTCGAGGCTGTCAGTGTGTCCGATGAGGCCAAGGCTGCCAGCGATGGTCTGGCAAGCCTCACGCCGCAGCAGTTCCGGGTGTTGACCATGGTCTGTGAAGGCCTGCTCAACAAGCAGATTGCTTATGAGTTGAACGTGTCGGAAGCGACCATCAAGGCCCACGTTACGGCGATCTTTCGCAAGCTGAATGTGCGGACTCGCACCCAGGCAGCTTTACTCTTGCAACAACTTGAGTCAATTCCAGGCCAGTAAAGGCTGGAGTCTTCACGCTTTTTTGACTTTCGTTGAACTAGCTTCCCCACTTCTTTTTGGTCGGTTGTTTACTTTATGTCACCTTTCAAGGGCCAGACGGGCCTGAAACGCATCCTCAACGCTTCCGGTTACTCGCTGGACGGCCTGCGCGCAGCCTTCAACGGCGAAGCGGCATTCCGGCAGTTGGTGCTGCTCAATGTGGTACTGATTCCGCTGACGTTTTTCCTGAACGTCAGTCGGGTCGAGCAGGCGTTGCTGATTGCCGTGTGTTTGCTGGCACTGATCGTCGAACTGTTGAACTCTGCCGTGGAAGCGGCCATCGACCGCATTTCCCTGGAACTGCATCCGTTGTCCAAGAATGCCAAGGACATGGGCAGTGCCGCGCAATTCGTGGCGCTGAGCATGATTGCCCTGGTGTGGGCGGTGATTCTGCTTTAAGCGATTGCCGGCAGGACGATTTCGTCGCTGCGCTGGACACCGGCGGTAAAGGCGCGGCACAGCTCGAGAAACTCGCGCATGGCAGAGGTCTGGTACTTCTGTTTGTGCCAGATGAAGTAAAACTGTCGCGCCAGATCCAGGTCCGGCGTCTCCACCGGTACCAGGCTGCCGCGCCGGAAGGCGTCACGCAGCGCCAGACGTGAAATGCAGCCAATCCCCAGACCTGATTCCACGGCGCGCTTGATCGCTTCGGTGTGTTCCAGCTCCAGACGAATGTTCAGCGCGCTGCGATGGTGACGCATGGCCTGATCGAAGGTCAGGCGAGTGCCGGAGCCTTGCTCGCGCAGAATCCAGGCTTCGTGGGTCAACTCTTCCATGGTCGCGCTGCCGCGTTGGGCCAACGGATGCTGCGGGGCACAGAACACCACCAGTTCATCCTCGACCCAGCTCTGCACTTCGATGTCCGGGTGACTGCAATCGCCTTCGATTAGACCCAGATCAATTTCGTAATGAGCGACCTGTTGCACGATATTGGCAGTGTTCTGCACGTGCAGCTTCACCTGGCTTTCCGGGTGACGCTGCATGAAGCCGCCGATCAGCAGTGTGGCCAGGTAGTTGCCGATGGTCAGCGTCGCGCCCACCGACAGCGAGCCGAAACCGGATTTGCCGTTGAGCAGGTCTTCGATTTCCTTGGCCTGGTCGAGCATGGCCACCGCTTGCGGCAGCAATTGCTTGCCGAGGGCGTTGAGGCTCAGACGTTTGCCGGCACGGTCGAACAGCTGGCAACTGGACTGACGCTCCAGTTCGGTGATCGAAGTACTGGCGGCCGATTGCGACAGGTTCAGCAGACCCGCAGCACGGGAAACGCTTTCCTGCTGGGCGACGGCGACGAAGACTTGCAGTTGACGAAGAGTAAATCGCATATCGATATAACCGATAACCGTTATCTTGATAATCCAGTTAACAGATATTGTCGGCGCTATTAGAATGCGATGCAATTGCGCACCGTCGGCATCCTGCAACAGCAGCCGGGCAAGCGCAGATCAATCTCCAGGAGTCCCCCGTACATGAGCAACATGAACCACGAGCGTGTCCTCAGTGTTCATCACTGGAACGACACTCTGTTCAGCTTCAAGTGCACCCGCGATCCGGGCCTGCGCTTCGAGAACGGTCAGTTCGTGATGATCGGCCTGCAACAGCCCAACGGCCGCCCGCTTATGCGCGCTTACTCGATCGCCAGCCCGAACTGGGAAGAGCATCTTGAGTTCTTCAGCATCAAGGTGCCTGATGGTCCGCTGACCTCGCAGTTGCAGCACCTGAAGGAAGGCGACGAGATCATCATCTCGAAGAAGCCTACCGGTACGCTGGTTCTGGACGACCTGAACCCGGGCAAGCATCTGTACCTGCTGAGCACCGGCACCGGTCTGGCGCCGTTCATGAGCGTGATTCAGGACCCTGAAACCTACGAGCGCTTCGAGAAAGTGATCCTGGTTCACGGTGTTCGTTACGTCAACGAAGTCGCCTACCGCGAGTTCATCACCGAGCACCTGCCGCAGAACGAGTTCTTCGGCGAGGCGCTGCGTGAAAAGCTCATCTACTACCCGACCGTGACCCGCGAGCCGTTCGAGAATCAGGGCCGTCTGACCGACCTGATGCGCAGCGGCAAGCTGTTCAGCGACATCGGCCTGCCACCGATCAACCCGCAGGACGACCGCGCGATGATCTGCGGCAGCCCGAGCATGCTCGACGAGACCAGCGAAGTGCTCGACAGCTTCGGCCTGAAGATCTCGGCGCGTATGCGCGAGCCGGGTGACTACCTAATCGAGCGTGCGTTCGTCGAGAAGTAATCCGGACGATGCCAACAGAAAAGCCCGCGCTGCCTGAGAAGGCAGCGCGGGCTTTTTCGTTTTCGGGAATCAGTCAGCGGCAGGAATGACTTCCAGGACCCGGATCCGATCAGGCACCGGATAATGCCAGCGCACGTCCAGATCCCAGAACTGCGCGCCGTATTCACGCTCCGGCGCGGGCGTCTGGTACGCCGGACGCGGATCCTGGGCCAGGCATTGCTCGATCAGTTCGACCAAAGGCTCGCTGAGGCGCCGGGCATGGGTATGCGCCTGATGCAACGCCGCGTCCGTCCATTGCACCTCGATCAGGTGTGGCGCGGCACTGGCGATACTGTTCGAAGCGCCAGCGATGATGTCGGCGTAAGGCACGTAGGGTTTGATATCGAGAATCGGCGTGCCGTCCAGCAGGTCGATGCCTGAAATGAACAGACGATCGGCCTCGACCTTGTCCAGCTTCACCACGGACTGACCGATGCCGTTCGGCCTGTGGGTGGCACGGGTGGCGAACACCCCCATGGCCTTGTTGCCACCCAGGCGCGGAGGGCGGACTTTGAGGCGCGGCTTGTCTTCCAGCGCCTGATGGAACAGAAACAGCAGCCAGACGTGACTCACCTGCTCCAGCCCCTGTACCGCATCGCCCTGATCGAATGGAGCCACCAGTTCCAGCACGCCACGGGCGGCGGGAGCCAGTTGTGGCTGGCGCGGGATGGCGAACTTCTCCTTGAAGCAGGAGCGGACAAAACCGATAGGGGAGACGCTGAAAGACACCGCTTTACGCTCTCACACGCAGCGTGAGCCCTTTGAGGAAATTGCGCAGCAACTGGTCGCCGCACGGACGGTAGTTGGTGTGGCCGACCTTGCGAAACAGTGCGCTCAGCTCAGGCTTGGACACCGGGAAACCGGCGGCAGAGAGGATCGCGTGCATGTCGTCTTCTTTCAGTTCGAACGCCACGCGCAGCTTCTTCAGAATGATGTTGTTGGTCACCGGCACTTCGATGGGCAGTGGCGGACGGCTGTCGTCCTTGCCGCGCTTGAGGATGACCAGGCCGTCGAGGAAATGCGCGAGGACCTCGTCCGGACAGCGCACGAAACCTTCTTCGTCTTCTTCCTTCTTGTCGAGCCAGGTCACCACATCGGCGAGGGTCACCTCCATGCCACCGAGTTTGATGACTTCCACGACCTTCTTGTCGCTGATGTCGAGCATGTAGCGCACGCTGCGCAAAACGTCATTGTGAACCATGTGTGTAATCCTGATCTTTCGCTTTGGGCAACGCGCAGGCGCGATGCCGGAGTGTAGGGTGGCAACCTGGGCCTTAAAATTTCTCTTTTGCGGTCAGGTAGCGCCATTGGCCGACCGGCACCTTGCCAATGGAAACACCGCCGATGCGGATGCGGCGGATGCCGATCACTTTCAGCCCGACCGCTTCGCACAACCGGGCGAGCAGGCCTGGCTGCGGGTTCTTCATGGCGAAGCGCAGACGGTTTTCACTCTGCCAGCTGGCCTTGACCGGCGGCAGTTCGGTGCCCTTGATGCGCAGGCCGTGCTGCATGCGGTTGAGGCCGTGTTCGGTCATCTCGCCTTCGACTTCCACCACGTATTCCTGCTCGATTTTCGCCGCGTCGGCGGTGAGCTTGCGCAATACCTTCCAGTCCTGAGTGAACACCAGCAGGCCGCTCGCACCGGGTTGCAGGTCGGTGCTGGCGGTCAGGCGCAGGAAGTGCCCGCGCAGCGGACGTTTACCGTAGCGGTGCTCTTCGCTGAGGCTGTCGGCGGACAGTGACTGCATGGCGGCGTCGATGTCCTGGCCGGCCGGGACGTTGAGCAGCAGGGTCACCGGCTCCGGCGCTGTGGCCCTGGCGTCCTTGTCGAGTTCGACCTGTTGGTCGGTGACCTTGAACTGCGGCTCGTCAATGACTTCGCCGTCCACGGTGACCCAGCCGCCCTCGATGAACAGTTCGGCCTCCCGGCGGGAGCAACCGACCAGTTCGATGAGGCGTTTGGAGAGGCGAATCGGATCAGTCATGACAGGGCCGTAACAAAAAAAGGGTGGGCATTGTACCTGCCTGGCGCCGGTTAGGCCCGGTTCCATTTTCAATCAGGCATGAATCGAGCGCTGCTGGTTCTGGCGCAAACGCATATGCAGCAACGGATAAGGCTGGCCCATGCCATCGACTTCCGAGCGGCCGATCACCTCGAATCCCTGCTTGAAGTAAAACCCCAGGGCCTGCGGGTTCTGTTCGTTGACGTCCAGCTCGTCAGCGTTGAGGTGCTCCATGGCGTATCTCAGCAGTTTCTTGCCCAGGCCCTGGCCGCGATGCTCAGGGTCGATGAACAGCATCTCGATCTTGCCCGCCGCCACCCCGGCAAATCCGGTAATGCGCTGGTGGCTGTCCTTCGTGCAGATCAGCATCACCGCATCGAGGTAGCGGGTCAGCACCAGATTGCGCAGCAGCTCGATGTAGCTGTCGGGCAGAAAATCATGGGTCGCGCGGACCGAGGCTTCCCAGACCCGAGTCAGTTCCTGGTAATCGCTGAGTTTCGGCGTCTGGATGACTGGATGGTGACGCATGCCCGTTAGCCTCTCTGTCATGGATGAGGGAGTCCTTCCCACCACAAACGATAGCCGTAAAAAAGCCCCGCATCTCGTAAAAGAGAGCGGGGCTTTTCGTATTTTTTGCGTTTAGATCTGTTCGGCCCAGAGGTCGTATTCGTCGGCGTCGGTCACCTTGCACCAGACCTTGTCGCCCGGCTTGAGATTGCTGCCGTTGTCGATGAACACGTTGCCGTCGATTTCCGGGGCATCGAAGAAGCAGCGGCCGACCGCGCCTTGCTCGTCGACTTCGTCCACCAGCACTTCGATCTCGCGGCCGATGCGCATTTGCAGGCGTGCCGAACTGATTTCCTGCTGGTGCGCCATGAAGCGTTCCCAGCGATCCTGCTTCACGTCGTCCGGCACGACCTCGAGGTTCAGGTCATTGGCCGGTGCGCCTTCGACCGGCGAGTACTGGAAGCAGCCGACGCGGTCGAGCTGAGCTTCGGTCAGCCAGTCCAGCAGGTACTGGAAGTCTTCTTCGGTTTCGCCGGGGAAGCCGACGATGAAGGTCGAACGGATGATCAGGTCCGGGCAGATTTCGCGCCAGTTCTTGATCCGCGCCAAGGTCTTGTCTTCGAACGCCGGGCGTTTCATCGCCTTCAGGACCTTCGGGCTGGCGTGCTGGAACGGGATGTCCAGGTACGGCAGGATCTTGCCGGCGGCCATCAGCGGAATCAGCTCGTCAACGTGCGGGTACGGGTAAACGTAGTGCAGGCGGACCCAGACGCCGAGGGTGCTCAGCGCCTCGCAGAGTTCGGTCATGCGGGTCTTCACCGGCGCGCCGTTCCAGAAACCGGTGCGGTATTTGACGTCCACGCCGTAGGCGCTGGTGTCCTGGGAGATCACCAGCAGTTCCTTGACGCCGGATTTGACCAGACGCTGGGCTTCGTCGAGCACATCGCCGACCGGGCGGCTGACCAGTTTGCCGCGCATCGACGGGATGATGCAGAAGCTGCAGCTGTGGTTGCAGCCTTCGGAAATCTTCAGGTACGCGTAGTGACGCGGGGTCAACTTGATGCCTTGTGGTGGCACCAGGTCGATCAGCGGGTTGTGATCCTGTTTCGGCGGCACGACTTCATGGACGGCGCTGACCACTTGCTCGTACTGCTGTGGACCGGTCACGGCGAGCACGCTCGGGTGCACCTCGCGGATATTGCCTTCTTCCACGCCCATGCAGCCGGTGACGATGACCTTGCCGTTTTCCTTGATCGCTTCGCCGATGACTTCCAGGGATTCGGCCTTGGCCGAGTCGATGAAGCCGCAGGTGTTGACCACGACCACGTCGGCGTCCTGATAGGTGGACACCACGTCATAGCCTTCCATGCGCAGCTGGGTCAGGATGCGCTCGGAGTCGACCAGTGCTTTCGGGCAACCCAGAGATACGAAGCCAACCTTTGGATTGGCCGGCGCAGGAGTGGTGGACATGTCTAACCTCGGTGTCTTGTGACGTCGCTCGCCTGTTTGGAAGTCGACGGACGGGCGCTTGAAACGCGCCTCTGATCAAAAAGTGCGCAATTCTAGCGATGAGCAACGCACTTGACCAGCTTTATGCAGGGAAATACGACGAGTGCTGCGCTATGCTTCGCGCCGTTGGGCTTTACCAATTTTTTACAGTCAACAAAACGTCT
The DNA here is from genome assembly GCF_046231795.1 of Pseudomonas sp. KCJK9016. Classification (NCBI taxonomy): domain Bacteria; kingdom Pseudomonadati; phylum Pseudomonadota; class Gammaproteobacteria; order Pseudomonadales; family Pseudomonadaceae; genus Pseudomonas; species Pseudomonas sp. KCJK9016. The sequence continues at coordinate 37,538 of NZ_JBJJMM010000025.1, forward strand.
GTAACAACAGGTAAAACAGCGCATGCTGCATCACAAAGCATAGTGCTTCGTTCAAAGAAGCCGGTTCGAGAATCAGGAGTGTTGGATGGGTCAGGCAAGTAGTCAGGCGGCGGGCGCCGAGCATTCGGCTGCAAAACCGCTGAGCATGCTGGTCGCGGCAGTCGGGGTAGTTTACGGCGACATCGGCACGAGCCCGTTGTACACCCTCAAAGAAGTATTCACCGGCGGTTACGGCGTGCCGGTCAATCACGACGGAGTGCTGGGCATCCTGTCGCTGATTTTCTGGTCGCTGATCTGGGTCGTGTCGATCAAGTACATGATGTTCGTGTTGCGCGCCGACAACCAGGGGGAAGGCGGGATCATGGCGCTCACCGCGCTGGCGCGACGGGCGGCGGGGGAGCGCAGGAAACTGCGGTCGTTGCTGGTGGTTTGCGGCCTGATCGGTGCGGCGCTGTTCTACGGCGACAGCATGATCACTCCGGCGGTGTCCGTGTTGTCTGCGATCGAAGGTCTGGGGCTGGCATTCGAAGGCATCGACCATTGGGTCGTACCGCTGTCGCTGGTGGTGCTGGTCGGGCTGTTTCTGGTCCAGAAACACGGCACGGCACGGATCGGCATCCTCTTCGGGCCGATCATGGTCATCTGGTTTCTGGTGCTCGGTGCCCTTGGTGTGTATGGCATCAGCCACTCCCCGGAAGTGCTCAAGGCGCTGAACCCGGTCTGGGCCGTGCGCTTTTTCATGGTGCACGCCGGCATGGGCCTGGCGATCCTGGGCGCCGTGGTGCTGGCGCTGACCGGTGCCGAAGCGCTGTACGCCGACATGGGCCATTTCGGTCGCAAGCCGATTGCCCGGGCATGGTTTCTCCTGGTGCTGCCGGCACTGGTGCTCAACTATTTCGGTCAGGGCGCGTTGCTGCTGGACAACCCGGATGCGGCGCGCAACCCGTTCTATCTGCTGGCACCGGGCTGGGCGCTGATCCCCTTGGTCGGTCTGTCGACCCTGGCCACGGTGATCGCCTCGCAGGCGGTGATTTCCGGCGCGTTCTCCCTGACCCGTCAGGCCATCCAGCTCGGTTACATTCCGCGGATGTACATTCAGCATACCTCCAGCGATGAGCAGGGGCAGATTTACATCGGCGCGGTGAACTGGACGCTGATGGTCGGCGTCGTGTTGCTGGTGCTGGGTTTCGAGTCGTCCAGTGCGCTGGCGGCGGCTTATGGCGTGGCCGTGACCGGCACCATGCTGATGACCACGATTCTGGTGTCGGCGGTCATGTTGCTGCTGTGGAAGTGGCCGCCGGTGCTGGCCGTGCCCGTGCTGATCGGCTTCCTGCTGGTGGATGGTCTGTACTTCGCCGCCAACGTGCCGAAGATCGTTCAGGGTGGTGCGTTCCCGGTGATCGCCGGTATCGCCCTGTTCATCCTGATGACCACCTGGAAACGCGGCAAGCAACTGCTGGTCGAGCGCCTGGACGAAGGCGCGCTGCCGCTGCCGATCTTCATCAGCAGTATCCGCGTCCAGCCGCCGCACCGGGTACAGGGCACCGCGGTGTTCCTCACTGCCCGTTCCGACGCCGTCCCGCATGCGCTATTGCACAACTTGCTGCACAACCAGGTATTGCACGAGCAGGTTGTGCTGTTGACCGTGGTTTACGAGGACATCCCGCGTGTGCCGCCATCCCGGCGTTTTGAAGTCGAGGCCCACGGCGAAGGCTTCTTCCGGGTGATCCTGCACTTCGGCTTCACCGACGAGCCGGACGTGCCGCAGGCATTGAAACTGTGTCATCTGGAAGACCTCGACTTCAGCCCGATGCGCACCACCTACTTCCTCAGCCGCGAAACGGTGATCGCCTCGAAACTCGAAGGCATGGCCCGCTGGCGTGAAGCGCTGTTCGCGTTCATGTTGAAGAATGCCAACGGCAATCTGCGGTTCTTCAATCTGCCGCTGAACCGGGTGATCGAGTTGGGGACGCAGGTGGAGATGTAAGCTGCGCCTTAATTGAAAAGCCCCCGTCAGTCTTGTGGCTGACGGGGGCTTTTTCGTTTCTCTGCACTTGTCAGAGTTCAGTGAAGGTCCCTGTGGGAGCGGGCTTGCCCGCGAATGCGGTGTATCAGTTTACAAATCAGTTGCCTGCCCCACCGCTATCGCGGGCAAGCCCGGCTCCCACAAGGATCTCTGGCATCTGCCAGAACGAAAAAGCCCCCGCAACCCTAAGGTTGCGGGGGCTTTTCGTCGTAGAGCTTCAGATCACCCTGCCGGCTGATCCTTGCTCTGCCGCTTCTCGATCAGATCCACCAAACGCTTGGCCAATGCCGGGTAGTTCTCGTCGAAGTGGTGGCCGCCAGGCAGCTTCACTGCTTCGCCCACCGCTGTTTTGTCGGTGCAGCCGCTTTCATCCTTCTCTTCTTCGCCGTAGATGCACACGACCTTGGCCGGCGGCAGTTTGGCCATTTCCGGGCCGGTGGCGGCTTCCTTGCCGGCGTTGCCGAGCCAGCCTTCGACTTCGATTTCGAAGCTGCCGGTGCGGGCGAAGGCCAGCAGGATGATTGCGTCGACGCGTTGTTGTTCGGTCTCTGGCAGGCGGTTGTAGATTGCCGGCAGGACGTCGGCGCCGAACGAGTAACCGGTCAGGATGAAGCGTTTGGTGCCCCATTTCTGACGGTAGTGCTGCATCAGTTCGGTCAGGTCCAGCGCGCTCTGTTCCGGGCTCTTGTGCTGCCAGTAGTAGCGCAGGGTGTCGATGCCGACCACCGGGTAGCCGATCTTGGCCATTTCCCCGGCCACGTCGCGGTCGAGATCTCGCCAGCCGCCGTCACCGGATAGGAACAGGGTCACGGTGTCCTTGGCCTGGCCGGCCGGGACTTCCACCACCGGGATCTGCAGGCCGCCAGCGGCCTTGTCGCCGCCGACGAGGAGCTTGCGCAGTTCGTTGTTCAGCACTTGCGGCAGGTTGATGTCGTAGTCGCTGATGCTGGTTTCGGCGTTCGGCTGGTCGCGCACGAAACCGGCGCTGGTGTCGTCCGGGTTGTCGTTCCAGGCCACCAGCCAGTGGCCGTGGGCGGCGGATTTCGGCAGCAGGTGAGTGCAGCCGCCTTTTTCCAGGGCCAGATCGACCGATACGGCCTGGGCCTTGTCGTCCTTCTGTTCCGACAGCCAGCGCCATGCCAGCACCGCACCAGGGCCGATGCCGCTGACCAGGGTCGCCGGACCGTTCAGCTCGCGCAGGCCGGTTTGCAGTGCGCGGCTCTGCAGCAGGCAGTCCTTGGGCAGAATCACTTGAACGATCTGCGCCGAGGCGCTGCGGCTCAGGGTGGTCAATTGGTTGTCGGAGAGTTTCTTGTCGTCCTCGACCGCCACCAGCACCTGGGCCTTGGGTTTGGTGCCGGGAATGACCCGGGTCATGACGGTGCCGTCAGCCGGTTTCAGCTGTTCAAGAGTCGGTTCCGGAGCCGGGCGTTTGAGGTACCAGTAACCGCCGCCGGCAATCACGGCCAGCACGATCAGTGCAGCCAGGATGTACTTCAGGGAGCGTTGAATCATCAGCGTTTCACCAATCCAGTCAAGCCGCCCGCGATCAGGGCAGCAGTATCGGCCAGTGCCACCAGCGGATCGAGTCCGGCGGGCACCGCCATGTAACGGGGTTCCCAGTCAGGCTGGAACTTGTCTTTGAAGCGGCGCAAGCCTTGGAAGTTGTACAACTGCTCACCACGGCGGAAAACCATCGAACCCAGGCGCTGGGTCAGCGGTGCACCGCGACGGGGTTGCAACCCCGACAACGGCACCATGCCCAGGCTGAAGCGCGCGTATCCGTGACTCTTATAGTGTTGAATCAGACCGACCATCAAAAACTCCATGGTCAGCTTGGGGGCGTCCGGGTGCGAGCGCATCAGGTCGAGGCTGGCCAGGTCATGGCTGTAAGTCTCGAGCAGGTTGGCGAACGCCACCGGGCGGCCTTCGAAGCGAATCACCGCGATGCGGAAATGCTTCAGGTAGTCGTCGCTGAAACGGCCGAGGGAGAAGCCTTTTTCGCGTACGTTCTTGCCGGTCAGCCAGGCATCGGAAATCACCTTGAGCTCATCCATCGGCGCCTGGCCCGGCTCGAAGATCTCCAGCGACAGACCGTCGCGGGTTCCACGGTTCCAGGTGTAGCGCAGGTCCTTCATCTCCTTGCCCTTGGCCTCCAGGTCAAAGCGATGCAGATCGACCCGGGCTTCTTCGCCGAGCTTGATCGCGGTCAGGCCGATGTCCATGTAGTACGGCAGGTTCTCCGCGCGTACCTGGTAGAACACCGGGCGGGCGTGGTGGATGTCACAAAGGTCGCGGAACTGCCAGATCATTTCCGCCCGCTGCTGGCCTGGACCGATCGGGTCGTACAGTGCCACCAGGCTGCGTCCGCGACGGGCGTACATCAGGAAGGCTTGATCGTTGGGGTGGAACAACAGCGCCTTGTCACCGGTCAGGGCCAGGCCGCCGTCGGGTTGCGAGGAAGCCATCAGGATTCTCGAGGCGCGCTCCAGCTCTTCCGGGGTCGGCAGATGAATCACCGGGCGGGCGGTGCGCAGCAGCCAGGTCAGGGCGATCACCAGCAACAGCACCGCAGCGCCGAGCAGTGAGCGCAGACCGCGCGGGGCGTCGGCGTCGAGCGTGAACTGCCACCACAGTTGATGGCTGTACGGCACGTCCTGGTAGGCGAAGAGCAACAGCCAGGTCGACGCGCCGAGCACGCACAGGCTGGCGACCAGATACAGTGGCGAGAACGGCACTTCGGTCAGACGGCTGGGGCGATAGAACGAACGACGGAATACCCCCAGCAGCGCGGCGGTGAGGGTCATCAACGTGGCTTCTTCCCAGTCGAACCCCTTGAGCAACGAGAGCAGGGCGCCCACCAGCAACAGAATGGTGGTCAGCATCCACGCGGCCGACAACCGCCGGCGCAGGCCTTGGGCAAGCATCAGGCAAAGTACGCCGATCAGGCTCGCGCCGAAGTGCGAGGCATCGACCAGACGATGGGGAATCAGATAGGCGATGTGTTCCAGGCGCGTGTCGATTTCAGGTGTCGCCCCGGAGAACAGCAGCACCACGCCGGACAGGAACACCAGGACCGCGAGGATCGGTGCCGCGAGGCCGGAAGCGGCACGCATGGTCTGGGTCTGGAACAGACGCTGCCCTTCGTTGATCAGCAGCAGTACGCAGGCCACCAGCAAGGGCAGTACCACGTAGATCATGCGATAGAGCAGAAGCGCGGCGGCCAGTGGCGCCGCACCGAGCTTGTCGGCGAAGGCGGCCAGCAGGATGGCTTCGAAGACCCCGACACCGCCCGGTACGTGGCTGAGCACGCCAGCAGCCAGGGCCAGCAGGTACACCAACAGGAACGCGCCGAAGGGTGGCGCTTCCGGCAACAGCATATACAGCACGGTGGCGGCAGCGGCGACGTCGAGGGCGGTAATCACCAGTTGCAGGAATGTCAGGCGGCGACCTGGCAGGCGCAGGGTGCGGCGGCCGACCTTGACCAGCAGGTTGTCGCGGTAAGGTTGTTCCGGCAGGCGCCGACGGTAAATGCCCACGGCCAGAATCGCGCCCAGCACCAGGACGGCAGAGGCAATCGCGGCAAGCAGCCCTTCGGACAGCCCCAGAGCCTGAGAGGCGGCCGGCAGGTTGCTCAGGGTGGCCAGTGCGGCCAGCGGTGGCAGTGCACAGCCCAGCGACAGGCTGGCGAACAGGGTCATGTGGGCGACTTCCGACGCGCCCAGACCAAGACGTGCATATAAGCGGTAACGCACCGACCCGCCGGACAGCATCGACAGGCCGATGGCATTACCGATCGCGAACGCTGTGAAACCGCCGAGCGCCAGCGTACGCGGAGGGATGGTCACGCCCGCATAGCGGCTGGCTGACCATTCGTATCCCAGCAGAATGATGAAACCAGCCACGGTTGCGGCGAAAGCGCCAAGCAGGGCGGGTTTCGGCACATCGAGGATCGAGTCGTGCAGGGCGTAGAGATCGAGTTCGCTGAGCAGGTGGCGACAGGCCACCAGGGCGATGGCGAACAGCAGCAAAGTGACCGCCAGGCCGATCGGTTGACGGTACTTGCTGATTCGATCGAGCAGGCGCATACGCTCGGGCTTGATCGATGGATTCACGGTGAGGGTGTCTTGTGGATCAGACGAGTTGGCGCGCATCAATCACCTCTTGGATTGTGCGCGACAGGATGGGGGTATCCAGCCAAGTTACCAATCCCTGTAGAAAAAAATAATCACAAAATACTACGCCTCTCGTCGGGTATCGGCGAGGGCAGGTCTCGGATTGCAGACCTCTTGCCTGCGACTCAAGCATAGTCGCAACTCGGCGGCTCTGACGATCCTGAACGGTTCACTGCACGATGACAGATCATTGTTGCGAAAGGACTTTTTCCACAGATACAAAAAAGGCCACTCTTTCGAGCAGCCTTTTTTGATGTTTGGTTGCGGGAGCCGGATTTGAACCGACGACCTTCGGGTTATGAGCCCGACGAGCTACCAGACTGCTCCATCCCGCGTCTGTGTGGCGGCATTCTACAGGCGAACGGCGGGGTGTCAACCGATAATCCCGGGAGTGGTCAAATAAGTTTGAATTCGCGGCAAACGGTCGCAGGGGCAGCGCTAAGTTTCGGAATCGGAACGATTTACGGAGGGCGCAAGTGGATCCGAAAAAAAAGAGCGCGCACAAAAAAGGCCAATCTTTCGATTGGCCTTTTTTGATGTCTGGTTGCGGGAGCCGGATTTGAACCGACGACCTTCGGGTTATGAGCCCGACGAGCTACCAGGCTGCTCCATCCCGCGTCTGATGAGGCGGCATTCTACAGAGAATCGCCAGTGTGTCAACCTTGAATCCGGATAAAATCTGTTCTGGTTCAATTGGTTAGCTCTTTTGCCAGTATGTCGTCGGGGCCGCAGCTCAGGTGGGGCGCGGCTTTCAGCTCTATCGGATGGTTATCCTCGATTGAGAAAATAAATTCAGAGACGATTCCTACAGCTGGAAAAGAACCTTCATACCACTGGTGCTATATACAGGTGTCAGTGAGATACTGCCCCTCCGGTTTGCCATGTTTTTCTTTCTGCCATGACTCAGCGAAAAATCATCCACATCGACTGTGACTGTTTCTACGCCGCCATCGAGATGCGTGACGACCCGCGCCTGGCCGGCAAACCACTGGCGGTGGGTGGTTCGGCGGAGCGGCGCGGGGTGATCGCCACCTGCAACTATGAGGCGAGGGCTTACGGGGTACGCTCGGCGATGTCTTCCGGACATGCCTTGAAACTGTGCCCGGACCTGACCATCGTCAAGCCGCGAATGGATGCCTACCGCGAGGCTTCGAAAGAAATCCATACGATCTTTCGCGATTACACCGATCTGATCGAGCCGCTTTCACTGGACGAAGCCTATCTGGACGTCTCGGACAGCGCGCATTTCGCAGGCAGCGCCACGCGAATCGCCCAGGACATCCGGCGCCGGGTTTCCAACCAATTGCATATCACCGTCTCGGCCGGCGTAGCGCCGAACAAGTTTCTGGCCAAGATCGCCAGCGACTGGAAAAAGCCCAACGGCCTGTTTGTCATTACCCCGGATCAGGTGGAGGACTTCGTCAGTGGACTGCCGGTGAGCAAGTTGCACGGTGTCGGCAAGGTCACTGCGGACAAATTGGGCAAGCTCGGTATCAGCGACTGTCTGCAACTGCGCGAGTGGGACAAGCTGGCGCTGGTTCGCGAGTTCGGCAGTTTTGGCGAGCGACTGTGGAGCCTGGCCCGTGGGATCGATGAGCGCCAGGTGCATAACGACAGTCGACGTCAGTCGATCAGTGTCGAAAACACCTACGACGTTGATTTGCCGGATCTGCGCAGTTGCCTGGACAAGCTTCCTGAGCTTCTGGAGACCCTGAAAACCCGCATGGCGCGGATCGACAGCAGCTATCGGCCGGGTAAACCGTTCGTCAAAGTGAAATTTCATGATTTCACTCAGACCACGCTGGAACAGGCCGCCGCCGGGCGGGATCTGGGCAGTTATGAATTGATGCTGACGCAGGCGTTCAATCGTGGCGGCAAACCGGTGCGGCTGCTCGGGGTGGGCGTGCGGCTGGAGGACTTGCGCGGCGGCTTCGAGCAGATGGAGTTGTTCGAGCGGTAACTCATGTAAAAAAGCCCGAAACAGGTTCGGGCTTTTTCAGTCAGCGTTGTCAGTTCGGACCGGGATCCGCCACCAGCCGGCCGGCATCCTTGGTCAATGACTTCAGAAACTCGGCCTGCAACTCCGGATCGTTACGGGTCAGTTCGATCAGGCTTTGCTCCAGCTCACTGGCTTCTTCTTCCAGACCCAGTTCCGACAGACGCTTGACCCGATGCACCCACTCGCTCACTTCGTCGTCTTCCAGATCGTCGTAGATCAGGCGGTGGGCTTCCAGCAGTTTGCCGCGCAGATGGCTGCTGATCGTCAGGGACGAGTCGGAATGCACGTCATCCTTGGCGTCCTCGACACTGATCGTCAGTTTGCCCACATGATTCAGATCGTTGTCGGCGAACGGGCTGTCCAGCAGGTTCAGGCGCAACACGCCATTACGATCGGTGGTCATGTCGAAGGTCTGCTTGCCGGCCTTGACCTGCACCGGGCGCTCGCTCCACGGCAGGCTCGAATACTCCATGCGCTTGTCGCGCTGGACTTCATCGATGCCGGCCAGGTTCTGCTGCGCACGGCCGTGAGACGGCACGTTCATGAACGGGTTGATTCCGGCGAATCCGTAGCTCAGCCAGTCCTTGGTCACGCTGTCCGGCAGATTGCCGAGGGCGAACACGTTGACCACGTTGGCACCGACGCCGGCCACAATGGCCACCGCGCCGAGCGGGATCTCGTAGATTTCCCGCCAGGGCTGGTAGGGCGTGTAACGGTCATAGCGACGGGTCACTTCGTATTCAGTGACTTCGAAGGTTTTCTGCTCGTTGATCTTCACGCGGCGCTGCGGCAGCTCAAGCACCTTGGGCTCACCGACATCGATCTGCAGGCTGTGGTCGAGCAGTTTTCGCTCGACCCGCTCTTCGTGCTCGCTGCGCTGTGACATGTGATTGGCACAGCCGCTGACCAGCAGGGTGCCGCACAAGGCGGCACCACCGAGGCCCAGGGTGTTTCGCTTGAACATGAGGTCTCTATCTGGTTTCAGCGGCGGATACGGGCCTGCAGGAAGGACAGTACGTCGGCAACCGGCAGCGATTGCGCCTGGCCTTCGGTACGGCTCTTGTATTCCAGGTTGCCTTCGGCAAGGCCGCGGTCGCTGACCACGATCCGGTGTGGAATGCCGATCAGCTCCATGTCCGCGAACTTGATGCCCGGGCTGGTTTTCTTGTCGCGATCGTCCAGCAGCACTTCGAAGCCGGCCGCGGTCAGTTCCGCGTACAGCTTGTCGGTGGCTTCGCGTACCTGCTCGGTTTCATAGCGCAGCGGTACGAGCGCGATCTGGAACGGTGCCAGGGCGTCGCTCCAGATGATGCCGTTCTCGTCGTTGTTCTGCTCGATGGCTGCCGCCACCACGCGGGATACACCAATGCCGTAGCAACCCATTTCCAGGGTAACCGGCTTGCCGTTCTCGCCCAGCACTTCGCACTTCATCGCCTTGCTGTACTTGTTGCCCAGCTGGAAGATGTGCCCGACTTCGATGCCGCGCTTGATTTCCAGGGTGCCCTTGCCGTCCGGGCTCGGGTCACCGGCCACGACGTTGCGCAGGTCGGCCACGGTCGGAACCGGCAGGTCACGCTCCCAGTTCACACCGAAATAGTGCTTGTCGTCGATGTTGGCGCCAACGCCGAAATCGCTCATCAGTGCCACGGAGCGGTCGATGATGATCGGCAGCGGCAGGTTCAGCGGACCGAGGGAACCGGCGCCGGCGCCGATGGCGTCACGCAGTTCGGCATCGGAAGCCATCACCAGCGGGCTGGCGACGCCAGGCTGATTGGCTGCCTTGATTTCGTTCAGCTCGTGGTCGCCGCGGATGATCAGGGCGATCAGCTTGCCTTCTTCCTCGGCGTGCACGATCAGGGTCTTGACGGTCTTTTCGATCGGCAGACCGAATTTTTCCACGAGCGCGGCGATGGTCTTGGTATCCGGAGTGTCAACCAGGCGCAGTTCTTCGGTCGGCGCGGCGCGGGATGTTTCACGCGGTACGGCTTCGGCCTTTTCGATGTTCGCGGCGTAGTCGGAGCCGTTGCTGAAGACGATATCGTCCTCACCGGATTCGGCCAGCACGTGGAATTCGTGGGAGCCGGCACCGCCGATGGAGCCGTTGTCGGCTTCGACCGGGCGGAACTTCAGGCCCAGGCGGGTGAATACGTTGCAGTACGCCTCGTGCATGCGGTCGTAGGTGACCTGCAGCGACGCGAGGTCGGCGTGGAACGAGTAGGCGTCCTTCATGATGAATTCACGGCCGCGCATCAGGCCGAAGCGCGGGCGGATTTCGTCACGGAACTTGGTCTGGATCTGGTACAGGTTGATCGGCAGCTGCTTGTAGCTGCTCAACTCGTTGCGCATCAGATCGGTGATCACTTCTTCGTGGGTCGGGCCCGCGCAGAAGTCGCGACCGTGACGGTCTTTGATGCGCAGCAGTTCAGGGCCGTATTCTTCCCAGCGCCCCGACTCCTGCCACAGCTCGGCCGGCTGGGTGCCCGGCATCAACACTTCCAGAGAGCCGGCGGCGTTCATCTCTTCGCGAACGATGGCTTCCACCTTGCGCATTACCCGCAGGCCCATCGGCAGCCACGTGTACAGGCCCGAGGCGAGTTTGCGGATCATGCCGGCGCGCAGCATCAGCTGATGGCTGATGACGACCGCGTCGGAAGGCGTTTCTTTTTGTGTGGCGAGCAAAAATTGACTGGTGCGCATGGTTGGCCGTTGTCGGTTGCTATGACTGGAAATGACGGAGCAGTGTACCGGCGAGAGCTGCCGACGTACAGAAGTGCGGTCCCGGCGCAAACCCTTCCGCCGGGTGCGAGATGTCTTACGATTCTTCGGCAACCGGCGTCGATACGGGTTCCGGGGTCGGGGTCGGGCCTTCGCGGCGGCTTTCCTGGAACCAGTGCAGGGCGATCAGCACCAGGGTCGGCACGCCGAGAGCCGCCGTGATCATGAAGAAGTTGTGATAGCCGAACTTCTCCACCATGACGCCGGAGTAGCCGCCGATCAGGCGTGGCAGCAGCAGCATGATCGAGCTGAGCAGGGCGTACTGGGTGGCGGAGAACTTCAGGTTGGTCAGGCTCGACAAGTAGGCGACGAACGCCGAAGTGGCCATGCCCGAACTGAAGTTGTCGAGGGAGATGGTCACCACCAGCATCTGCAGGTTCGGGCCCATGTCAGTCAGCATCACGAACAGCAGGTTGGTGGCTGCCGAAGCGGCGCCGCCGATGAACAGGATCGGCAGGATGCCGAAACGCACGATCAGCAGGCCGCCCATGCCGGCGCCGACCAGCGTCATGATCAGGCCGAAAAGCTTGCTGACACTGGCGATCTGATCCTTGGTGAAGCCCTGATCGATATAGAACACGTTAGCCATCACGCCCATTACCGTGTCCGACATGCGGTAGGTGGCGATCAGGCCGAGCAGCAGAAGAGCCTGCCAGCGGTAGCGCAGGATGAAGTCGTTGACCGGCGTCAGCACCGGCGCCAGGCCGCGGCGCCCCATGGTCGACAGGCACAGGCCGGTCAGCAGGGTGTAGAGGATGGCGCGCAGGAAGGCCCGGTCTTCCAGCAGCAGGTCAAGCGGGGTCATGGTGCCGAACAGCACACTGGCAAAGTCAGTGTTGTAGAGCTGGGTAAACATGGCCGGTACGGAGACCAGCAGGATGATCAGCACGAACACCGACATCAATTGATGCATGAAGCTGTAGCGTCCGGCCTGCAACTGGGTGCGCAGCGGTACCGGTGGCTCGCGCATCAGCAGGGTGGTGATCAGGGCGGGAACCATCAATACGCCGAACAGCACGTACGTGCCGGTCCACGCGGAATGCTGATAGTTGAACCCGGTGGAACCGAATCCTTCTGCAAAAAACAATGCACCGGCCGTCGCCAACAGGGCGGCGACCCGGTAACCGGACATATAGCTGGCGGCCAGCGCGGCCTGACGGCTGTCATCGGCGATTTCCAGGCGATAGGCGTCGACGGCGATGTCCTGGGTGGCGGAGGCGAAGGCGACGATCACGGCAATGGCGATCAGCCAGGACAGATGTTTCTGTGGGTCGCAGAAGCCCATGCCGACCAGGCCGAGGATCACCAGCGACTGCGCGAGCACCAGCCACGAACGGCGTCGCCCCAGCTTGCCCAGCAACGGCAGGCGCCATTGATCGAGCAGGGGCGACCAGACCCATTTGAAGGCGTAGGCCAGGCCGATCAGGCTGGCATAGCCGATCGTCTCGCGGGCTACACCGGCTTCACGCAGCCAGACCGAAAGTGTCGAGAACACCAGCATGTACGGCAGGCCGGCGGCGAAACCCAGCAACAACAGCACGAGCGTCGAAGGACTGGCATAGGCGGCGAGCGCGGCGCGCCAGGTTTTACGGGGCATGGGCTGAAGTCTGCCTCAAGATTGCGAAAACAAAGCGCGCACTCTAACCGCTGTGCTCTACCGGACGCCAGCCATGGCGCCGAATATCCACACGATTGTTCAGGATCGTAACGCCTTCCATACGCAATCGTGCCCGTTGCTCATCGCCCGAAGGGCTGCCCGCCGGCAGGCTGATCCGACCGCCGGCACCGAGTACACGGTGCCAGGGCAGCTTCGTGTCGCCGGGCAACTGACTGAGCGTACGGCCGACCCAGCGGGCGGCGCGCCCCAACCCGGCCAGTTCGGCCAACTGACCATAGCTGACGACCTTCCCTTCGGGCACTTGGGCAAGGGTCGAATAGAGTGCCGTGCGTCGGATTTGCGGGTCGTTTTCGCAGTCGGGTATCGGGTCTGTCACGGGCGCCTTTCCTGAACAAGATCGATGCATCGATTAAAGGGTAATCGGTGATCGGGCAATTGAGAAATGAACTCAATAGAAATAGCCGGGTCACTCCTTGTCAGAGGATTATTCCTACGGATAATGCCGACCTTTTTTCGCAAACCCGAGCCCCCGATTCGCTTATGTTGTCCAGAACCCTGCTGTGCCTTGCTGTCTTCAGTGCGTCCACGCCCTTGCTTGCCGATACCGTCTGGTTGAAGAACGGTGACAGGCTGAGCGGCAAAATCACCCTGTTCGACGGCGGCAAACTGTTGGTCCAGACCCAGTATGCCGGCGCGGTCACCATCGACTGGAAACAGGTCAAGACACTTGAGAGTGATCAGGAGCTGCTGGTCAAGCAGGACGCCTACAGTGGCGAGAAGGCCAAGTCGCTGACCGCCGCCGAAGACGGCAAGGTCACCCTGGCCAACGGTGAAGCGCCGAAAACCGTCGAGCTGGCGAGTATCCAGCAGATTCTCAAACCCAAGCCTGTGGTCGAGGATCTGGTGTGGAAGGGCAACGTCGACCTGGCCCTGGATTATCAGCGTGCCGAAAAAGACACCAATGACTACGATGTCGGCTTCAAGACCTCGGCGCGCCATGGACGCTGGCGTCATACCGCCGAGGGCGAGTACAACCGTGAAGTCCAGGATGAGGTGGTAACCACCAACAACTGGCGTGCAGAGTACGCGCTGGACCGCTTCCTGACCGACAAGTGGTTCTGGCAGGGGCGGTTGAACTACAAGCGTGATTACGTCGAAGAGCTGTCGCGTCAGCGGGTGGTCGGTACCGGTCCGGGCTACCAGTTCTGGGACGACGAACTGGGCGCGTTCTCGCTCGGCTCGCTGCTCAACCGGACGGATTACGAGTACAGCGACGGCGGCAAGGACAACTTCTATTCCGTCGCCATGAAGTGGGACTACAACCGCTACCTGATCGGCAAGAAAGTGCAGTTCTTCACCACCGGCGAGCTCGGCAAGCCACTGTCGGACGTCGCCAACTATGCCCTGGATTCGGAAGTGGGCCTGCGCTACAAAGTGACGGACTGGGCCTCGCTCAATCTCAAGGCCGAGCGGGACATCATCAGCGGCACCAAGGATGCGGACCTGAACAAGACCCGCTACACCGCCGGGTTCGGCGTGGCCTGGTAACGCCGTTCAGAAAAAATCGCAGCTTTCGACAGGCTGCGATTTTTTTTGCCTGTACAAAACAGACGTCCATAAAAAAGCCCCGCTTTTGAGGGCGGGGCTTTTCAGCAAAGAAGCTGCAAGTTAGATAACTTGTACTTCTTCAGCTTGCATGCCTTTCTGACCGCGGGTAGCGATGAAAGAAACCTGCTGGCCTTCTTTCAGGCTTTTGAAGCCGTCGGACTGGATGGCTTTGAAGTGAACGAACAGGTCGTCACCGGATTGTGGAGTGATGAAGCCGAAGCCTTTTTCATCGTTGAACCACTTGACGGTACCGGTTTGGCGATTAGACATGGTGTAACTCCTTGAACAAAGATAACTGCGACTCAGGAAGAACCCTGGCCGAGACTGAGTGCAAAGAGCAGGAAAAATTCTTGTAGATGGTTGGATCGAAATTCAACATATCGTGGAGAGATTCTCAGTGACACAAGCAGCACAGTGGCGCCACCTTAACCCTTTTTCCGGAACGTGCCAATGCTTCTTGCGAAGGTTTCTCCGTTTTAAGGATCGGCGGTGTGACGGTTCGTCGCCAGGCCGCGAAATTCCTGCATGTTCGGCGAGATTTGCACCACGGACTTTGAACCCGGCGGCGCGCCCGGTAAGATGCCGGACAGTTTTTTCCACCTCGCTATTCAGGACACCCCGCCATGAGCATCAAATCGGACAAGTGGATTCGCCGCATGGCGCAGGAACACGGCATGATCGAGCCGTTCGTCGAGCGCCAGATACGCGGCAGCGACGATAGCCGTGTGATCTCCTACGGCGTGTCGAGCTACGGCTACGATGTGCGTTGCACCAACCATTTCAAGGTGTTCACCAACATCAATTCGGCCATCGTCGACCCCAAGAATTTCGACGCCGGCAGCTTCGTCGACGTCCACAGCGACGTGTGCATCATTCCTCCGAACTCCTTCGCCCTGGCCACGACCGTTGAATACTTCCGTATTCCACGCAATGTGCTGACCATCTGCCTGGGTAAAAGCACCTACGCCCGTTGCGGCATCATCGTCAACGTCACCCCGCTCGAACCCGAGTGGGAAGGTCAGGTGACTCTGGAGTTCTCCAACACCACCAACCTGCCGGCGAAGATCTATGCCAACGAAGGCGTGGCGCAGATGCTGTTCCTGGAGTCCGACGAGGAATGCGAAGTCTCCTACAAGGACCGTGCCGGCAAGTACCAGGGCCAACGTGGCGTGACCCTGCCACGCACCTGAGCCGTCCATCCGGCGGTCGGCGGGAATTCTTTGGCGGGTAGACACTCTATGGGGTGTACTGCCCGTTTCGCGAACAGCGTAGCGGGCCTTCGCCGAGGAGTGCTCCATGAAGATCGATCCGCAAATCACTGCCGAACTGGCAAGGCTCGAGCCCAATCAGGTTGGCGTATTGGCCTGGTCGTTGCTGGCACACCCACCCGTCACCCTCGCTGGCGGAATTCCTCACCAGCCTGATCCCGATACCCCCAACGAAGAACCGACCGAGCCCGGCGAGCCTACGCTGCCGGACAAACCGCCACCGGCGCCCGTCGCGTGACTGAATGGATGGCCCGTCGGCTGAATCCTGTAAAGGACCTCAGCCGACGGGCCATATTTCATTGTCACCTATGACAAAGATCCGGCAGTCGTCTTCCTTGTCCACCGGAAAACCGCCGGTGAACGCTCCGAAGGCCGGCAGCAGGCTGACGCGTGCCCCCAGCCTGAAGCATGCCAGCCGCAAACGCTGACGTCCCTTGCCGTTCAATCGATAGACCGGGTGTACGTGTCCTGCAAGAACGTGCCGTTCAGGGTGCGGATCAGGTTCGTGCTGCAATGCAAAGGGCCCGAGCAGCAACGGCTCCGGCACCACTCGAATATCCAGCGTCTGCGGCGGATCACCGGCACGTTTGTCGTGATTGCCGCGAACAAGTGTGATCGGCAGGTCAGCGTGGCGTGAACGCCACTCGGCCAAGGCGCTCAAGGTGCCCGAGGCATGCGAGCCGGGGCCGTGCAGAAAATCCCCGAGAAAGATCAATTGCCGGCAGGGCAGTCGCCCCAGCAATTGCTCGATCACGGCAATGTTCGCTGTGGTGGTGCCCTGCGGAACCGGTTGCCCCAAGCGACGGTAGGCAGCCGCCTTGCCGAAATGCACATCGGCAATCAGCAGCGCCTGCTGCGCCGGCCAGTACAACGCCTTTTCCGGCAGCAACCAGAGGTCTTCGCCTGCCAGGCGCACGGGATAGGCCGCACTCATCAGGACAGCCCCTTGTCGGCGGTTTTTTCCAGATCGCCGACCATGCGCCGGATGCGGTCGGCGAGTTTTTCCGAACTCATGCTTTCACGCATGCGCTCCACCAGCAGCGGGAAGCCAAGCGGTGTAGGACGTTTGATCAGATGCATGTCCAGTTTCATCCGGTTGATTCGCTCCAGTGTCTGTTCCAGTCGACGAATATCCAGTTCTTCTCGCAAGACTTCTTCCCCAGCCTGTGCCAGAAGCAGGTTGTCAGCGTCGTATTGTTTGAACACCTCGAAAAACAATCCGCTGGAGGCCTGCACCTGACGGGTGCTTTTGGGCGCACCGGGGTAGCCGGCGAACACCAGTCCGGCAATCCGCGCGATTTCCCGAAAGCGGCGCAGCGCCAGTTCGCCCGCGTTCAGGCTGGCGAGTACATCGTGCAATAAATTCTCGGGGCCGAGCAGAAGGCCATCCAGGTGCAAAGTCCAATCAACGGGCGTGGCGCTGAGCAACTCCAGTCCGTAGTCGTTGACCGCAATCGAGAAGGTTACCGGCAGGCGCTGACTGACTCGCCACGCCAGCAGGCTGGCCAACCCCAGATGCACCTGGCGCCCGGCGAACGGATAAAGAAACAGGTGCCAGCCTTCGCGGGATTTCAGCACCTCGGCCAGCAGGCTGTCGGCCGTCGGCAGACCCGACCAGCGCATCTGCGTTTCCAGCAGCGGCCGCAGGGCCTGCATTTCCGGGCCAGCGAATTCACCGTGTGCCGCGGCGCTGAACCGGGTGACCACTGCTTCGGCGAGCTCGCTGGACAGCGGCATGCGCCCGCCATTCCAGCGTGGCACGGCAGCTTTTTTCGCCGTGCTGCGTTTGACGTAGGCGGTCATGTTTTCCACGCGTACCAGTTCCAGCAAGCGGCCGGCGAACAGGAAACCGTCGCCGGGTCTGAGGCGGGCGATGAAGCCTTCCTCGACGCTGCCCAGTTGTTTGCCGCCTCCGCCCTTGCTCCAGAATTTCAGATGAATGCTGGCGTCGCTGACGATGGTGCCGATGCTCATGCGATGACGCCGGGCCAGGCGCGCGTCCGGCACTCGCCAGATCCCGTGCTCATCCGGCTCAACCCGGCGGTAATCCGGGTATGCCGTCAGCGACATTCCACCGTGACGTACGAAGGCGAGCGCCCAGGCCCAGTCGGCGGGCGTCAGGTCGCGATAGGCCCAGGCTCCACGGACTTCTTCGTACAGCTCATCGGGAAGAAAGCCGCCGCCCAATGCAATGCTCACCAGGTGTTGCACCAACACATCCAGCGGTTTGCGGGGAGACTGGCGCGGCTCGATCCGCCGCTGGGCCACGGCATCGCGGGCGGCGGCGGCTTCGATCAGCTCCAGGCTGTGAGTCGGCACCAGGGTCAGCCGCGACGTTCTGCCGGGCGCATGGCCCGAGCGTCCCGCACGCTGCATCAGGCGCGCCACGCCTTTGGCCGAACCGATTTGCAGCACCCGTTCCACCGGCAGGAAATCCACCCCCAGATCAAGACTTGAAGTGCAGACCACCGCTTTGAGTTGGCCGTTCTTCAGGGCCTGCTCGACCCAGTCGCGGGTTTCGCGGGACAGCGAACTGTGATGCAAGGCAATCAGACCGGCCCAGTCAGGCCGTGCTTCCAGCAAGGCCTGATACCAGATTTCCGACTGTGCGCGGGTGTTGGTGAACACCAGGGTGCTGGCGCAGAGCTCCAGTTCGGCGACCACCTGCGGCAGCATCTTCAGACCAATGTGGCCGGCCCAGGGAAAACGTTCGATCTGCGGCGGAATCAGCGTATCGACTTGCAGGTTTTTTTCATTCTGCCCCTGGACACTCACACCCCCGCCCTGTGGGATCAATACCTGTTCGGCGTGGGACTGATTGCCGAGCGTCGCCGATATGCCCCACACGATCAGCTCCGGATGCCAGCGGCGCAGGCGGGCGAGGGCCAACTGCAGTTGCACGCCGCGCTTGTTGCCGAGCAGTTCGTGCCATTCATCGACCACGATCATGCGCAGTGTCGACAGCGCGGTTTGTGCGTCGGCGCGAGCGAGCATCAGGGTGAGACTTTCCGGCGTAGTGATCAGCGTTGTGGGAAGGCGTCTGTTCTGCCGGGCGCGTTCGCTGCTGCCGGTGTCGCCGGTGCGCAGGCCGACGCTCCAGGGAATTTGCAGATCGTCCAGCGGCGTTTGCAAGGCGCGCGCGGTGTCGGCGGCCAGCGCGCGCATGGGGGTGATCCACAGGACGGTCAGCGGTTCGGCAGGTGGCGGGCGTTTGCGGGTGGTGTTTGCGGCAGGTCCGGAGCGGGCAAACCGATCCAGCGCCGCAAACCAAACGGCGTAAGTTTTACCGGCCCCGGTATTGGCGTGGAGCAATCCCGACTCACCGCGTTTGACCGCCGCCCACACTTCTTTCTGAAAGGCGAACGGCTTCCAGTCGCGGGCGCTGAACCAAAGTTTGGCGAAGTCGGTGGAAGTGCCCATGCCGGCGACGTGTGCTCTGAAGGTGTTCCTTCAATGACCGCGCCGGCCGGGCATTAGTTTTACTTGAGATTGCCGCTGAGGAACTGTTTCAGGCGTTCACTCTTCGGATTGCCCAACACGTCTTCCGGTGCACCTTCTTCTTCCACCAGCCCCTGATGCAGGAACAGCACCTGGCTCGACACCTTGCGCGCAAAACTCATCTCGTGCGTCACCATGATCATGGTCCGGCCTTCGTCGGCCAGGCCTTGAATCACCTTGAGTACCTCGCCCACCAGTTCCGGGTCCAGCGCGGACGTCGGTTCGTCGAACAGCATGACTTCCGGCTCCATCGCCAGGGCCCGGGCAATGGCTACGCGCTGTTGCTGGCCGCCTGAGAGGAACGCCGGATACTGATCGGCCACCCGCGCCGGCAGGCCGACCTTGTCCAGATAACGCCGGGCGCGGTCGTCCGCCTCAGCCTTGCTGCAGCCCAGCACCCGGCGCGGAGCCATGGTGATGTTTTCCAGTACGGTCATGTGGCTCCACAGGTTGAAATGCTGGAACACCATGGCCAGGCGCGTGCGCAGACGTTGCAGTTCCTCGGGATCGGCGACGTGCATGCCGTGACGGTCGGTGACCATGCGGATCGCCTGGCCGTCGAGGCTCATCGCGCCGTCGTTGGGTTGTTCGAGAAAGTTGATGCAGCGCAAAAAGGTGCTTTTGCCCGAGCCGCTGGCGCCGATCAGACTGATCACGTCACCGGTTCTGGCTTTGAGCGAAACGCCTTTGAGCACCTGATGGTCGCCATAGCTTTTGTGCAGGCCTTCTACGGTCAGTTTGTACATGGGACAGGCATCCTCAAGGCGAAAGTAAGTAGCCGCTGCGATAGGCTTCGGCGCCCGCGACGTGGGCGATCACCATGCCGGCCGTTGCCATGCGCCGCAGCGAGCGGGCGTACAGCAGACCGGAGGCGGTGCAATGGACGGGGGTGACCCGGTCGTGGATCGGGTCGATGATTTCGGCGATCTGCTGCCCGGCTTCCAGGTGCTGGCCGGGTGTGGCGGTGTACACCAGCAGGCCGCCGACCGGGGTGGTCACCGGCTCGACACCGGCCAGCGGAGTGGCCGGGAAGGGTAGCTCCGGCAATGGTTTCGAGGCGCCGGCGATGGCGCCGAAGTGAGTCAGGTAGTCGAGCAGTGCCTGGCAGTCACGGCTGGCCACCGGATGGCTGACATCGCCCTGGCCACGCAGCTCGACCGTGACCGAAAAACTGCCGAGGGGAATCTCGAAGTGCTCGCCAAAGCGCTCCTTCAATTGCCACCACAGCAGGGTGAAACACTCGTCGAATGACTGGCCGCCGGAGTCGGTGGCCAGCAGACTCGCCCGGGATTCGATGTAGCGCGCCAGCGGCTCGACCTGCGGCCAGGCCTCGGGCGTGGTGTAGAGGTGGACGACGGATTCGAAGTCGCAGTGCAGGTCCAGCACCATGTCCGCATCACAGGCCAGCCGTTGCAGGGTCAGGCGCTGGGATTGCAGTTGCGTGGTGGCGGTATGGCGGTCGAGAGCGTTGCGCAGGCTGGTGCGGATCAATTCCAGGTTGCGCTGCGGGTCGTCGCCGAGTTGCGACTCGACTTCGTTGCCGATCTCTTCACTTAGGTCGACGAACCAGCGGTTGAAGTTCTGCCCGCTCTCCAGTTCGTAGCGGCCCAGCGGCACATCCATCAGCACTTGTTCGAGGCCGACCGGATTGGCCACCGGCACCAGCACGATTTCGCTGATCAGCCGCCCGGCGGCTTCCAGCTCCGTCAGGCGCTGCTTGAGGTGCCAGGCCACCAGCATGCCGGGCAGTTCGTCGGCATGCAGCGAGGACTGGATGTAGATTTTGCCTTTGGCCTTGTCCGGGCCGAAGTGAAAACTGTGGATCTGTCGTGCGGTCCCCGGCAGCGGGGCCAGCAGATCATGTATCTGGTGGCGCATCTCAAAAGGGTCCTAGTGGGTCGGGCCGAGGAAGGCCAGCCATCGACGTTCGGCGAGGCGGAACAGGCCGACCAGCGCAAAGGTGATGGTCAGGTAGATCAGCGCGGCGATGCCGAACGACTGGAAAGTCAGGTAAGTCGCCGAGTTGGCGTCCCGTGCGACTTTCAGGATGTCGGGGATGGTCGCGGTGAAGGCCACGGTGGTCGAGTGCAGCATCAGGATCACTTCGTTGCTGTAATACGGCAGCGAACGACGCAGCGCCGACGGCATGATCACATAGGCATAGAGCTTCCAGCCGGTCAGGCCATAAGCCTTGGCCGCTTCGACCTCACCGTGGTTCATGCTGCGGATCGCCCCGGCGAAGATCTCCGTGGTGTAGGCGCAGGTGTTCAGCGCGAAGGCGAGGATCGTGCAGTTCATCGCATCGCGAAAGAAGGCATCGAGCATCGGCTGGGCGCGCACGGCGGCCAGGCTGTAGATCCCGGTGTAGCAGATCAGCAGCTGGATATAGAGCGGCGTGCCCCGGAACAGGTAGGTGTAGAACTGCACCGGCCAGCGAATGTAGAAGTGCGGGGAAACCCGGGCAATCGACAGCGGGATCGACGCGATGAAACCGATGAAGATCGAGGCGCTGAGCAACCACAGGGTCATGGCCAGCCCGGTGATGTTGTTGCCGTCGGTATAAAGGAAGGGTTTCCAGTATTCCTGCAGGAGTTCGATCATCGTACGGCCTCCCGGGCTCCGGCGGCGTAACGGCGTTCGAGCCAGCGCAGGATGACGTTCGAAGCACTGGTGATCAGCAGATAGATCAAGGCGGCGAGTACCAGGAAATAGAACAGTTGATAGGAGCTTTTGCCGGCGTCCTGGGCGGCCTTGACCAGATCGGCCAGGCCAATGATCGACACCAGCGCGGTGGCCTTGAGCATCACCATCCAGTTGTTGCCGATGCCCGGCAGGGCGAAGCGCATCATTTGCGGGAACACCACGAAGCGAAAGCGCTGGCCGCGTTTGAGGCCATAAGCCGTGGCGGCTTCGACCTGACCCCGTGGCACCGCGAGGATTGCGCCGCGGAAGGTTTCGGTGAAATACGCGCCATAAATGAAGCCCAGGGTGATCACGCCGGCGGTAAAGGAGTCGATTTCAATGTAATCCCACTCCATGACATCGGTCAGCGCGGTCAGCCAGGTTTGCAGGCTGTAGAAGATCAGCAGCATCAGTACCAGGTCCGGCACCCCGCGAATCAGCGTGGTGTAGAGTTGGGCAGGCAGGCGCAGCAGTTTTGATTTCGACAGTTTGGCACTGGCGCCCAGCAGGCCGAGCAACACGGCCACCAGCAGCGACAACGCCGACAATTTGATGGTCATCCAGGTGCCTTCCAACAGCAACGGGCCGAAGCCCTTGAGGCTGAAGGCGGAGAGCCCCAGATTTTGTAAGAGGTTTTCGAACATAAATCAGCAACCTGAGCGGATGAAAAAGGCGCCCATCGAAGGATGGGCGCCGGTGCATTATTTGCCGCTGTACAGATTCAGGTCACCAAAGTGTTTCTTTTGAATCTCGGCGTATTTGCCGTCGTCGTGTAACGCTTTGATACCTTTATCTAAAAGCGCCTTCAGCTCTTTGTTACCTTTCTTAATACCGACAGCGGTTTTGGCTGGCAGCAATTCGCTGTCAACCGGCTTGCTGACTTCGTACGCGGCACCGTCAGGCGACTTCAAAAAACCCAGTTCGGCTTGCAGCATGTCCTGGATCGAAGCGTCGAGGCGGCCGTTTTTCAGGTCGGCGTAGACCTGGTCCTGGTTGGCGTAGGCCTGGATTTTCACCCCGGCCTTGTCCAGCACGGCCTTGGCGTAGGCTTCCTGGATGGTGCCTTGCTCGTAACCGACGGATTTGCCCTTGAGCGAAGCAACGTCATCGGTCAGGCCGGAACCCTTCTTGAATACATAGGCAGTCGGGCCGGAGAACAGCTCGCTGGAGAAGTCGATGGCCTTTTCACGGGCCGGTGTTACCGTCATCGACGAGATCACACCGTCGAATTTATTGGCGTTGAGGCCCGGAATCATGCCATCGAAGTCGCTTTCGACCCATTTGCACTTGACCTTCAGCTCAGCGCAGATCGCGTTGCCCAGATCGATGTCGAAGCCCACCAGGCTGCCGTCGGCCGCTTTCGACTCGAACGGTGCGTAGGAAGGATCGACGCCAAAACGCAGCTCTTTGTATTCCTTGGCCAGCGCGGAGCCGGCGGCCATGCACAACGCCAGTGCAGAAAGGGTCAGCAATGCTTTTTTCATTATTCAATCCCTAAGAACCAATATGAGCGCTTGTGGCGCAGAATGATTGTTACTGGAACGCTTACGACTTATAGAAAGTAGCAATTTCCGAACCAGAGTCCCGAACAAGTGTTTTAAAAGGTGTAGAAAGGGAGGGCGCAACGGAGGAATGCCCGAAAACGGGCACGGAAAATCGGCTGCACCCTTTCAGCGCAGGAAGGGATTGTCCGGGGCAGGGATCAGACCAGCAGATTCTGCAACGTCGCCAGGTTGTCGGCTTCTTCCACGGTCTTGTCCTGGCGCCAGCGCAGCATGCGCGGAAAACGCACGGCGATGCCGCTCTTGTGCCGACGCGACAGGGCGATGCCTTCAAAGCCCAGTTCGAACACCAGGCTTGGCGTCACGCTGCTGACCGGACCGAATTTTTCCACGGTGGTCTTGCGAACGATGCTGTCGACTTCACGCATTTCCTCATCCGTCAGCCCGGAATAGGCCTTGGCGAATGGCACCAGGGCGCGGGTGCTGGACTCGGGCGGACCGTCCCAGACGGCAAACGTGTAATCGCTGTACAGACTGGCGCGCCGGCCATGGCCACGCTGGGCATAGATCAACACCGCATCGACGCTGAACGGGTCGACTTTCCATTTCCACCATACGCCCATGTCCTTGGTGCGCCCGACGCCGTACATCGCGTCGCGGGCCTTGAGCATCATGCCCTCGACCCCCAACCGCCGGGAGGCTTCCCGTTGGCGGGCGAAGTCGAGCCAGTCGCTGCCGGTCAGCACCGGTGAGGACAGCAGCACCGGGTTGTCGCATTGCGTGATGACGCGCTCCAGTTGTTCACGCCGTTGGACCTGCGGCCGATTGCGCCAGTCTTCGCCCTGCCACTCCAGAAGGTCATAGGCGAGGACCACCACGGGCACGTCTTCGAGGATCTTTTTGTCCAGCGTCTTGCGACCGATCCGTTGCTGAAGCAGGGCAAAGGGTTGCACCGCCGGTGGCGCTGTCGAATCTGGATCAAACGCTTCAGCCTCAGGCCGGGTGTTTTTCCAGACCACGATTTCGCCGTCGATCACCGTGCCATCAGGCAAGTCCTCAATCAGCGAGTCGAGTTCGGGAAAGCGTTCGGTCACCAGTTCCTCGCCCCGGGACCAGATCCACAAGCGACCGTCACGCTTGACCACTTGCGCGCGAATGCCGTCCCACTTCCATTCCACCTGCCAGTTGCTGGCCGGGCCGAGCAAGGCGTCGAACTGTTCCACCGGTTGCGACAGACCGTGGGCGAGAAAGAACGGATACGGCTGGCCGCCGCGCTGAGCATGTTCGTCGCTGGACTCCGGGGCAATCAGCTTCAGGTAGCTGGCGGCATCCGGACGGTTGGACAGGTCGGTGTAGCCCACCAGCCGTTGTGCCACGCGTTTGCTGTCCAGCCCGGCCATCGAGGCCAGCGCCCGGGTCACCAGCAGTTTGGAGACGCCCACCCGGAAGCTGCCGGTGATCAGTTTGATGCACAGCATCAGGCTTGGCCGGTCGAGTTGCGCCCAAAGTGCCGGGAGCTGTCGGGCGAGGTATTCCGGGGTTTCACCGCGTAGCGGCAGCAGTTTGTGCTCGATCCATTCGGCAAGGCCCGCCTCGGACGTGTGCGGGTTTTCCGGGAGCACCAGCGAGATGGTTTCCGCCAGATCGCCGACCGCTTGATAGCTCTCCTCGAACAGCCACGGCGCCAGGCCGGATACTTCTACCGCCAGATCGCGCAGGATCCGCACCGGAACCAGTTGCCGGGGACGTCCGCCGGACAGGAAGTACACCGCCCACGCAGCATCTTGCGGTTGTGCCTGGGCGAAGTAGCCCTGCATGGCCGCGAGCTTGGCGTTGCTGGAGGTGGTGGCGTCGAGTTCGGCGTACAAACCGGCGAAGTCTTTCATGGTTGCACCTCGGCAACGGTGGGTTCGACGGCGACATTGTCTTGTTCGTCATCGCCGTATTCCGTGTTGAAGCCTTGGGCATCCAGCCCTTGCTCACGCAAATGGCGAACCAGCACGCCGATGGAGCCGTGAGTGACCATCACCCGTTCGGCGCCGGTCTGTTCGATGGCCCACAAAAGGCCCGGCCAGTCGGCATGATCGGAGAGCACGAAACCGCGATCCACACCGCGCCGCCGACGGGTGCCGCGCAGGCGCATCCAGCCGCTGGCGAAACTGTCGCTGTAGTCGCCGAAACGCCGCATCCAGCTGCTGCCGCCCGCCGATGGCGGAGCGATGACCAGTGCCTGACGCATCAGCGGATCATTTTTTTTCACGTCGCCGGCGTAGATCGTCGGCGGCAGATACACGCCGGCCTCTCGGTAGACCCGGTTCAGCGGTTCCACCGCGCCGTGGCTGAGGATCGGGCCAAGGGTTTCATCGATTCCGTGAAGGATCCGCTGGGCCTTGCCGAATGCATAGCAGAACAGCACGCTGGTTTTGCCCGCCTCGATATTGGCCTGCCACCACTGATTGATCTCGCCGAACACCTGCGCCTGCGGCTGCCAGCGGTAGATCGGCAGGCCGAAGGTCGATTCGGTGATGAAGGTGTGGCAGCGCACCGGCTCGAAGGGCGCGCAGGTGCCGTCGGGCTCGATCTTGTAGTCGCCGGACGCAACCCAGACTTCACCGCCGTATTCCAGGCGTATCTGCGCCGACCCCAGCACATGCCCGGCGGGGTGAAAGCTCAGGGTGACACCGTGGTGGGACAGACGCTGCCCGTACTCCACGGTTTGCAGATTGATGTCCTGGCCCAGGCGCGCCCGCAGAATCCCTTCGCCGGCGCTGGCCGCCAGATAGTGCGTGTTGCCGGTGCGGGCGTGATCGCCGTGGGCATGCGTGATCACCGCGCGCTCGACCGGGCGCCACGGATCGATATAGAAGTCCCCGGCGGGGCAGTACAGGCCTTCGGGGCGGGCGATAACAAGGTCCATGGCGTTACCGGAATGGAGGGACTTGTCAGCTATGAGGTTGGCGCGAAGTCAGAAGTTCGATTGATTTTTTGAGCGGTCGCATGATCGTTCCCACGCAGAACGTGGGAACGATCAACGGAGATTACTTGCCGGGAGTCAGCGTCAGCCGCGTCTTGCCATACACCCGCTCAAAGTTCTGCGGCTGCATCGGCAAGCCGATGTACTGGCCCTTGAGCCAGGGATCGACCCCGTTGAGGTAGTTCGGGCTGGCCGGGTTACCCGATTGCCCCGTACCGTTCTGGCCCGTCAGCGGTTCGTTCTGGCTGAAATCGACGATGAAACGCATCGACGGCGCCCGGGTGGTGTTGAAGTCCTGGCCCCAGGCAAACGCCGCGCTATTGAGCGTCGTGTGATCGCCGCCAGCCGCGACAGGACCGCGAACGGTCTGGCCGTTGGCGTTCTTCCATTCGTAGCGGTGCAGTTTGCCCCATTGCCAGGCTTTGTGATCGCCGCCCAGTTGGCTGTCGCCGGCGCTGATTGCCGCTGCCAGGCTGCGGGCGAGGATCGCCGGTTTGTCTTCTTTCTGCGGTGTGCGGGCGTCGTCCCAGAACGGGCTGTCCTCACGGCCCAGCAAATGATCGGCCTGGGCCGAGTAGGACAGATCGCCATTGGCGATAAACGCTTTCCAGGCGGGGCTGTTTTGCGGGCCGAGCTCATCGAGGAAGATCTGCTTCATGCTTTCCTGCAGAAACAGCTCGTAGATCGCCGCATCGGCAGAGCTCGGGCTGAGCTTGCCGTCAAACGCCATCAGGCGGCTGTAGGCCTCGCGGGCCTTGCTGCGGTCGGCTTCCGGCAGGGCGTCGATCGCCTGTTTCAGCGGCTGCGCCATGCCTGGAGCTTCGAACATCTTCTTCAGTTTGGCGGCGAACGTGGTGGTCTGGTCGTACTGCATGGCGATCATGCTGCGGCCGTCCAGTTTGCCGCTGCCGGCCATTTCCGCGAGGCGCTCGCCACGCTCCGGTGCGGCCCAGGAATTGGACAACTGCATGCCGTAGCCGTGAGGAATGACCCGCTGGTTGGCGGTGCCGAGCCAGCCCTGCGGCGGATCCTGATCGTACGGGTGCAGCATCGGGTCGGCGTAACCGTCCCAGTCGTAGCGACCGTCCCAGCCCGGCGACGGCAGCAGGCCTTCGCCTTCGCGGCGGTTCGGGAAACGCCCGGTGACCTGCCAGCCGATGTTGCTGGCGTCGGCAAACACCAGGTTCAGCGCGATGGCGCGGATTTCCCGGCTGGCGTCGGACGCGCGTTCAGCGGTTTGCGCGCGGCTCAGATCGAAAAACGCATCGAGGGATTTGTCATCGGTGAAGCTCGGGGTCTGCAAGGCCAGGCCGAAACCAGCGCCCTGGGTGCCAGCCTGAGCACTGTTGAGCAGCGCGCCATGGCGGGTTTCGTACACCGCTTCGCGAATCGGCCGCTGGCCTTTGACGAAATAGGTTTCGTTGCGCACGCCCAGCGGTTGCCATTTGCCGTTGACCTCGTAGGTCAGGCTGCTGCCCTGGCGGCGGATTTTTTCCAGGAACAGGTCCTGGTTGTCACCGAAGACACTGGTCGCGCTCCACGCCACTTTGCCGTTGAACCCACCGAGCACCATCGGCAGACCGGCCACGGTCACGCCGGCGGCCTGGTATTTCGGTGCGTGAATCTGCACGAAACTCCACAGCGACGGCGCGGCCAGCGGCCCGTGGCTGTCGCTGGCCAGCAGGCTCTTGCCGCTGCGGCTGCGTTGCGGGGCAATCGCCCAGTTGTTCGACGTGCTGGCGCCGAGCAGGTTCATCGCCGCCAGTTGTTCACTGGCGTTGCTCAGCTCGCTCAGGCCCGGAATCTGCCCGTTGAGCTTGATGCCTTGCAGCTTGTCGGCTTCAGCCAGCGGCAGGTTTTCGTCAGGGGCGGACGGGGTCAGCCACGCCAGTTTGTCGGTGGTGACGGTCTGCGCCAGCACCAGCGAAGCGATTTCCTCCGGCAGGTTGGCCGACTGGCTGAAGTTCAGCAGGCAGAAAATCAGCGCCGAATCTTCCGGTTTCCAGTATTCAGGCTTGTAGCCGCTGGAGGCCAGGTCCCCCGGCAACTTGTCGGCGTAGCGGAACAGGTAGGCGTTGACGCCCCGGGCATAGACTTCGAAAAAGCGCTTGAGCCTTGGCGACGAGGCCTTGTACAGCTCGCCGGCGCTTTTTTTCAGGTTGACGGCGCGCATGTAGCGGTCGGCGTCGAGCATTGACGATCCGGACATTTCCGCCAGTCGACCCTGGGCCAGCAGGCGCAGGGTGACCATTTGATTGATGCGGTCGCTGGCGTGCACATAACCGAGGGCGAACAAGGCGTCGTGGAAGCTGTTGCTTTCGATCAGCGGCATGCCCATGGCATTGCGCCGTACCGAAACGTTCTGCGCCAGGCCCTTGAGTGGCTGTACACCGGAGGTCGGCGGGAGGGTGTCCTGAGCGTTCCAGGTCTGGCAACCGGAGAGGCTCAGGACACCGGTCACTGCTGCGGCAACGCCGAACCGGGGAAGAAAATGTGAAAGGGCTGGCGAGGCCATGGCAAAGCTCCTGCGGGGGGTAGAGGCTGGGGGCGCAATAAAGCCGCTACGTTAGTGAGCAGGAGGGGGCCGCGCAAGCGGGACGAGCGGTTATTTCTTCCCGTTGATCGTTCCCGCGCACGGGAACGATCAGGCCAGGTCACTCAAGCCTTCGGCGGATTGATCTTCTGCACCAACGCGTAGGCTTTCACGGTCGCCGGACGGTCCTTGATGTGGTTGAACCAGCGCAGCACGTTCGGGAAGTCTTCCAGGTTCTGGCTCTGCCACTTGTGGGAGACGATCCAGGGGTAGATCGCCATGTCGGCGATGCTGTATTCGCTGCCGGCGACGAACTCGTTTTTGGCCAGTTGTTTGTCCAGCACACCGTACAGGCGAGCGGTTTCATCGATGTAGCGCTTGATCGCATAGGGAATCTTTTCCGGGGCGAACTGGCTGAAGTGATGGTTCTGCCCGGCCATCGGCCCCAGCCCGCCCATCTGCCAGAACAGCCATTGCAGCGCCACCTGGCGGCCACGCAGATCCTTGGGCAGGAACTTCCCGGTCTTTTCGGCGAGGTACAACAGGATCGCCCCGGACTCGAACAGCGACAACGGCTCGCCGCCATCGGCCGGCTCATGATCGACGATCGCCGGAATGCGATTGTTCGGTGCGATCTTCAGGAAGTGCGGCTGGAACTGCTCGCCCTGGCTGATGTTGATCGGGTGCACGTTGTAGCGCAGGCCGGCCTCTTCGAGGAACAGGGAAATCTTGTGGCCGTTGGGCGTGGTCCAGTAATACAGGTCGATCATGGAAAGCTCCAAATCAGGAAAGGTACGGACAGCAAACGCCGGCTTCAGGTTGTCCCGTGTGCGTTCGATAGCTTGCTTGGTTACAGGAGGTGATGTTCAAGTACGGGAAATTCAATGACCCCGCGTGAGAAAAATCGCCATGGAGCTTAAGGCCAACGCTGCACTGATCATCATCGACCAGCAAAAGGGCATTCTGGAGCCGCGTCTGGGTCGACGGAATAATCCGTTGGCCGAAGAACGGATCCTCGATTTGCTGAACTTCTGGCGGCGCAGCGGGCGGCCGGTGATCCATGTTCAGCACTTGTCGCGCTCGCCGGATTCAGTGTTCTGGCCCGAGCAGTCCGGGGTGGAATTTCAGGAAAGGTTCTTGCCTCGGGACGGCGAATGGCTGATCCGGAAACAGGTGCCGGATGCGTTTTGTGCAACAAAGCTTGAAGTGAAGTTGCGTGAAGCCGGGATCGGGCAATTGGTCATTGTCGGCGTGGCCACGAACAATTCCGTGGAGTCCACGGCACGCACGGCGGGCAATCTGGGGTTTGATGCGTGGGTGGCGGAGGATGCGTGCTTTACCTTCGACAAGGCTGATTATTTTGGCACGCCGCGCTCGGCTGAAGAGGTGCACGGGATGTCGCTGGGGAATCTGCACGGGGAGTATGCGACGGTGGTCAGCAGTGCCGAGGTTCTCGGGGGCGTCCGATAGGGATTTGCCGAATGTGCTATCGCCATCGCTGGCAGGCCGGCTCCCACGGTGGGGGGCATTCCATCTGAAGGAGCCGGATCCCAATGTGGGAGCGAGCCTGCTCGCGAAGGCGATGGTTCAGGCGAAGAGATTCTTCGCCTGAACCATCAAGCGCCGTGGCACTTCTTGAATTTCTTGCCGTTGCCGCACGGGCAAGGGTCGTTGCGGCCGACGTCCTTCAGGGCGTTGCGCACCGGCTCCTGGTGGGCGTGGCCGCAGTGCGGGCCGTGGACATGGCCATGGTCGTGATCATGATGGTGATGGTCATGATCGTGGTTGCAGTCAGGGCCATGGACATGAGGTTGCTGGGTCATCGGGGTCACTCCGTAATCAAATCGGCGGGGATTATCACGCCATTGCGTTCCAGGTGCACGTAGTGAGCGATGAATAAACCGGTTTCCATCTCGCCCTGCAGGCGGTAGGGAACCTGCTGGTGCGGATTCTTCAGCATTTTCACCACGTCCTTGACCCTCGGCCACAGGTTGGTGCGGATCGGCACTTTGTAGAAGGCACTGCTCCTGGCGCCGACGGTGATCCAGTGCTCATGCTCGCCCTCGGCCAGCAGCATGTCGGCCAGGTGCACGCGGTATTCCAGGCCGCGCACGGTCAGCTCGCTGTCGTTAGGGTTGTCGATGCGAAAGTGCAGGATGAATTTCTGCTCCAGCAGTTTGGCCCGCACCACTTCGACCTTCACCAGGTGCACGGCGGGGTCGAGGGTGTCGTCGGCGAACCATGAGGCGCAGCCGCCGAGCCCCAGAAACAGCAGCAGCGTGAGGGTCTTGAATGTGTGCCAACGGACCATCGCAGAACTCCCTTTTGCGCCCAGTCTAGTCGCCACTCACCTCACGCGCCGAAATAGCCCGCGCAACACTTCTTGAACTTCTGCCCGCTGGCGCAGGGGCAGGCATCGTTACGACCGAGCTTGAGCTGTACGGTCGGGTCGATGAAATACCAGCGCCCGCCGTTCTGAACGAACGCGGAACGCTCGCGATGGCTGTGCTCGCCCTGACTGTCGTGCCAGCGTGCGGTGAAGGTGACGAAGGCGTGTTCCGGCTGACCGCCGAAGACTTCCGAACTTTCGACGTCGAGGCCCAGCCAGGTGCTCGAAGCACTCCAGGCGCTGATCGACTGCCGATCGAGCCCGGTCTGTTGGGCGGGCAGGGTGGTGGCCACCAGATAATCGATCAGGCCCAGCACATAGGCGCTGTAGCGCGAACGCATCAGGGCTTCGGCGCACGGTGCCGGATGGCCGGCGTGATAATGGCCGCAGCAGGCATCCAGCAGATTGCCGCTGCCGCAAGGGCAAATGGCTGTACTCGATCCTTCCGGAGCCTTGCTAACTGTTAAATGTATTTTATCTTCCATAAATCAGTCACTTACCTAATCTAACTTTTTTCAAGTATTACGCGTGGAACGAGTGAGTGAGTGCCAATCTGCGATCGCCATTCCATGGCACCCCCCTCCTTTGAGCGTTCGTCTGATGTGGAGTTTAGGCCATGACGGCTGCGAATGTTTGGAGGTAGTGATCCTCAATCCTCAAGGAAAACGAACTCCCACGCCGGCGCTATCCGCCGCACATCGAAGCCAGCTTCGAATTGCTCAAAAGCATCCTGAGGCGAAAGTGCTGGACACTTGAAGGATCGACCCTAGCTAGGATGCTGGGTGAATAGCTTGAGACGATAGCTTGGGCGTTGCTGCTGGATGTGATTTTCCTGCACCTGCTGGATGATGCGGGACAGGTAAGCTCCTGCTTGTGATCTACCACCACACTGCGTGGTATTGTCGATACCAAGCCAACGGGACTTGGAACCAGTCCCATCAGATCGGTCGATGATGCTAAGACGACTAGCCGGGCGTATGAAATCAGGACGATAGACGGGATGCATCAAGCCAATCATGAGTGACGACGAAACTGGTATAGCAACGATTGCAATCGACAAAGTTCGCGCATCAAAGGCGGGGTGTAGTGGTCAACTAATGCCGGACACGACGTTGAGTTTTTTCTCGGCCTGAGCTGGGGCCAATCAGTTGTTGAATTGGTGCGGTCTAATCCAGTTGCACCGATGCATCAGGTAATGACTGATGTCGCGGTGCGCTTCTTG
This sequence comes from Pseudomonas sp. KCJK9016, assembly GCF_046231795.1. NCBI lineage: Bacteria > Pseudomonadati > Pseudomonadota > Gammaproteobacteria > Pseudomonadales > Pseudomonadaceae > Pseudomonas > Pseudomonas sp. KCJK9016. The sequence continues at coordinate 69,807 of NZ_JBJJMM010000025.1, forward strand.
AGATGTCATGTAGCCCACGGTCGGTATCCATTCTGTTTTCAAGCTGCGGAATACGCGCTCCATCGGTGCGTTATCCCAGCAGTTTCCTCGCCGGCTCATGCTCTGACGTATGCGGTATCGCCACAAACGTTGGCGAAATAACCGACTTGCATATTCCGATCCTTGATCCGAGTGGAACAGCAGACCCGAAGGCCGGCCACGTTTTTCGTAGGCCATATCCAGCGCCTTGATCACCAGTTCAGCGTCTGGCTTTTCCGACAGTGCCCAACTCACAATTCGACGTGCACAAAAATCCAGTATGACAGCCGGGTAATGCCATTTTCCTTGCGCCCAAATGTAGGTGATATCGCCGCACCAGACTTGATTGGGGGCTGGTACATCGAATTCACGGTTCAACGTATTCGGGATATCGAGTCTTTCCACTGTTGCCCGTTTGTAAGCGTGAGAGCCAGGTTGTTTGCTAACTAAATCAAGCTCGCGCATCAAGCTGCGCACTTTGAATCGACCAAGTAGCTCACCGTCTTCACGCATCAACGACAAGATTCTGCGACTGCCAGCAGCGCTGCGGCTTTGCGAGAACAGTTCACTGACGCGACTACGCAATCGAAGCCGTTCTACATCGGGCGTGCGGCGCCGCAGGCGCTGGGCGTAGTAACACGAGCGGGTGACGTCAAACACATTGCACAGCCAATCAACCGGCTCATGGGCGCTCAACTGGTCAATCAGCGCGAACGCTTGTGATCTTCCGACATGAAGAGCGCGGTAGCCTTTTTAGTATGGATTTCTCTCGCTCAAGCCGGGCAATCCGGGCTTCAAGCTCCTGGGTTTTTTGCTGTTCCGGGGTCAGCGCTTTGCTCTGCGGAGTGACGCCTTGGCGCTCCTGCTGAACCTGATCGACCCACCGGTGCAGGGCCGACTCGCCGACGCCGAGTGAACGGCTGGCTTCGATGTAGCTGTAGTTTTGCTTGAGCACGAGGTCGGCAGCCTCGCGTTTGAATTCAGCAGAGAAGGAACGGCGTTGTTTGGTCATCTGACACCTCGATCTGGCGAGCATTCTCGCCTAAATGGGTGTCCGGTTTCATTAGACCACTACAGGTAGCTTGAACGGTCGTAAACGGCCAGGAGAGGCAGCTAACGGCCCAGCGTGTGTAAAAACGATTCGCCAAAATTGGAGTGTGCGCGGTTACGTCGAATCTGAAATTTCTCGGCACGTCAGCAGGTGCGGATTTTACGTAGAAGCGCGATTCTCAGTCCGGGCTTGAGTACCTGTCGCGCTGAAAAACGTTTTTACACAGCCTCGGCCAAAAGCGGACATCGGCAAGCGACCGCTGCCGGCCAAAGCGGTCATTTCACATGTCTGCCAAGCTAGGGAAGATCCAGGGTCCTGGGGTTCTGGGCGCCGCTCTGAACCATATCGCGCTCCCCCGCCCTGTTACGAATTTTTGTCGCCGCTGTCCTTATTCCTCATTTCTCGTTTGTGGTCTCCTCGCTATCCTTGGTCTTGAATAAGGACGCGAACCACTTCTTGGATGCAAATTTCTTGTACAGCCGAGGGGACTGAGTTTTCAGCTCGGCTACCACCGATACCATAGCCTCGCGAAGTTCCTTGGAGTATCGATACGCTCCAATTTGATCGGCTTTGCTGTCCAGGAACAGCGCCACTTTATCCGCTGAAGCCGGAGTACTTCCCACTTTTTCTAAAATCCTGATCAACCGGGATGCTTCGTCGACATTGGTAGGTTGAATGTCCTGAATAAGCGAAGCAAAGCTTTGAAGCACAGAAATTAGTCGATCGATTTGCTTTGGGTCGGAATAGAAGAGCGAACGAAGGCGTGCGCCGACGACGTGTTTCAACGGTGTATCCAAGACCTCGATCATCGCCTGGAGAAGAGCTATCGTAGCACTGTCCAACTCAAACTCAACTTCACCACCGACATAGTGATTAAGCGAAGCCACGATGCTGTCGGCGATTGTGGAGGCTCCGGAAAGTTTCATCCCTCGGGCCGCCGTCGCCTGAAGGATCTTAGTCATTTGAGGCAATGCCTGACCGATCACCGTACACCACTGTTCCTCGGTTTGACTCGGAGAATCAACCAGTCTGAAGGCGAAGGTTTTGAAATTCTTGAAGCTTTCGTCGCCGGTCGCTAAAGCCAAATCGAGGAAGTTCAGATCCACTTCGTGGAGCTGTTTCAAGCCCTGATCTGTACGCAGATCCCAGCTTTCGAACCACGACAGAACCTCATCCGCGCTTACTCCAGCAGGTTCGACCACGTCGGTCAATGTAGTGAAGTTTTTCATAATCCACGGTACGGGTAGCCGCGAAAAGCTTCTCTCCTTGATAAGTTTGGCAATGTACGGCGCAATGATATCGGCCACCTCGCTGGTTACCAGCGGCAAGATATCTGTGCATTTCAATGTCGCATTCCCAAGCGCCCAGAACAGCTCGGAACCAAAGACTTGATCCAGATTCGGAATCGTTGCGAGTGTTGCGGGGTCCGTCTCGCGCATGTACACGATAGCTGCTACTGCGCGGACAGTCTCTGTAGGATCGCTGGATAGCAGCGATGCCAAGGTAGTCAACACGGTAGAGTCGATCGTCTCTACAAGTGCGAGGCACACCACCGCTGCGTCTTCTGATCCGCCATCACAAAGCGTGGCGATCACCGCTACATCCGCCGCGCTGATCCCCCCAACGACCCCTTCGGACACTTTTCGATGCCTGTAAACCCAAACGAGTGCGGGGCCTACCTGATCACTGTCCAACGGCGAAGCAGTGAGTGCATGTTCGTCTGTACTCACCAATTGCAGATTGGCGTTCGGATAGGCCTTCTCGCTCGGCGCGAAGTCGATGGCCCGAATGATTTTCATCTCATTGATGGCCGGCAGTAGGTGCATAACGTATTCGACTCGGTCCAAGACCATTCCGTCGAATGTCTCACCAACCCCGTTCAGATACGAATCGTATTCGACAAGGTCTGCCTTAAGCACAGCAAATTCCGCCTCTTCATATGGCTTGCCGATGCGTACATTGATCGAGTCTAAAAGACTCTTACCATGCGCGGTGATCAATCCGCGATCAAGACCCAATTCGATACACTTCTCAACGGACTGATAGAAAACGGCATTACCCCTGCTCTGCTTGGGAAGCACCTCTAAACGCTCGGCATTGAGCTGCATCATGAGACTTCCCACCCATTCTCCGCCATGCTTGGCATGCGCTGCACTGATGATTGGCAGCAGAACCGACAATGTCGGGTTGGTAGCCAAATAACGCTTAAAAGCGTCGGCAAAGCCAAAAAGCGAGGTCAGTGAGAACAACTTGTTTTCGTCGCCCGAGGCTATGGCATTCAGCATAGGTTCATCGATCAGTTCGGCAATCGCAATTTTGCTGGTTGTCAGGAAGTGGATCTGAAGCAGCTGTATCTGCCAGCCCTCTTCCATCCCCTCACCGCACAAGACTCCTAACAATGCCTGCGTGTGAGCATACTTAGCCGCGGTCGTATCATCGACTTTGTTTTCAGCTTTGAATGCCGGAGAAATCCCGTCTCGCCTGAGAATTTCCTCCATAGGCACTTCGTTGTATCTGCAAAGTAGAATATGTGCCGCAATACATACTAAGTTTATCTGCTCGCCTACCACCAAAGCGGTGGTAGCAATATCGTTTATGTACTTCTTCTGCAGCCTGGGGGTGACCAGGCCATTGGCCATTGGGCTGTGCCGATGGAGCAGCTGCGCGCACTGCTCTGCCAACTGAGCGTCCGCGGCCGGGAAGGTGTGACCCCAAAGCTTCTTGAAGCCGTCCTTCCATCCGGAAGTGATAACAGGCGGTGCGCGGAAAACAACTGGGAATTTCTTGGCGATGAAGTCTCGCGAATCGTATTTGCGATCCGCATCGGCACCAAGATAGGCCGCAACTTTATTCGAGCAAAATGGCACGACCACGGTCAGGTTTTCAGCCGACGCCACCGAGGTGAAGATTTCCAAGTCACTCCAAACGCTACGAAGGTTATCTTTAGGCAACCTGTCAAGGTTATCCAGGATGACTACATAGTGCTGTGCAGTTACTTGGGTGAGCTGATAAGACAAGGTTCGCTTCAAATCAAGCGGCGTCACTTCCTTAGCGGTTTCAATCTTTTCATTGATCGTATCCTCGCTTGAACCTTTGAATAGACTAAGCAGGCTCCATTTTTTGTTGGTTTTACCTACCTTCTTCTTTCGATTGAATAGCCACGCAAATAACAGGACTAAAACAGGACTTAACAAGGCGGCCCAGTTAACCAGCAGCAGTGTGCTTGAAACCTCAACCGCGGGTTGTGCAAGTGTCTCGGCAGCAGGCTTTGTAAGCTTGAATATTTCCTTGAATGCGCTGGTGGAAAAGAACAAGCTTGCGAGCAGTGCAAGAGCCCAAGCACTTGCATGGCTGGTGGTGATTTTGGTGTATTCGAATTCACGCCCGAGGGCAACATCTCGGCTGTTAGCCAAAGACTCGGCCTCAACGCTGCCGGCTTTTACATCCTTCAGCAACTGCTCGGTAAACAGTTCGATGAAATTGCTTTTGGTGGAGCCTTGATAGTTTTGCTCGCAGTCAAACAACCAAACACGGTAGCTATCATCGGAAGCCTTCAGCTTCGACCCAAGCATCGTCAATATTGAGCTTTTTCCCGAACCAAACTCTCCGTCCAGGCCTATCACCTGAGAGGAACTAGGCGCCATGATGTAGCTGTGCATCGCTGTAGCGACCTTGTCGTGGCTGCCGCCGGGGAATAGATCCCTATCTGCGGGGAGTTCGGTATGAAAGTTGATCAATTCCGCATAGTCCTTGGAATAGCTCTGAGTGCCGGAGGACAGTGGATGCTCCTCATTGGGCCTGCAGATTCCTCGCCGGAATCCGTACTGGTACGGCCAATCCTAGCGAACCTGGCCGCCTGATGGATAGCACAATGGCAGCATGACCGAATCGTGACACGTTGGATTGGCGTTTTTTAGTCAACAGTGGTTACTGAACTGACCATATCTTTTTGGCCGGCAGCGGTCGCTTGCCGATGTCCGCTTCTGGCCGAGGCTGTGAAAAAAACGTTTTTCAGCGCGACAGGTACTCAAGCCCGGACTGAGAATCGCGCTTCTACGTAAAATCCGCACCTGCTGACGTGCCGAGAACGGTCGTTTTGACCGGCTGCAATCGGCCCAGAGTGTGTAAAAACGCTCATAACCTGATCGTCTTGAGCCATTGACGTTCGTTGGCTGAGCGATCACACGGTCAATGCTTCGAGTCGCACCGGTCGCGACCTGGAACACGTAACGTTGTTTTTACAGCCTCTGGAATGGGCCAAAACCAGCCTTTTTCATGCCGACAGCGCCTTCATTAAACCGTTAGCACCAATGATTTTCATGACCCGTTTCAAATTGTAGGCGAGCACATTCAAGCTCATCTCCGCGCTCACCCCAGCCAGCTTTCGTGTCAGGAAGTGCGTTGCACCCATCCATTGTTTGAGCGTCCCGAAGGGATGCTCAACAGTCCGTTTTCGGACGCGCATCATCTCCGGTGCCTTGCTCAGCCTAAGCTGCATTTCCTCCAATACAGCTTCATGCTCCCAGCGTCGAACTCGTCGTTCCGTGCTCGGGGTGCATTGCGACTTCAACGTGCAGCTCTGGCATTTCGAACTCCAGTAACGGTGCAACGTCAGGCCTTTTCAACGTAGGAGTAGTGCCAGACCAGCGCCTCGCCAGCCGGGCAAATGTATTCGTTTTTTGCCGCGTCATAGATGAAGGCATCGTTACTGAAACGCCCGTCAGCCTTGGCTCCAGAGGTCATCGGTTTGGGCACATAGGCGGTGATACCGGCATCGTGACAAGCCAAGGATTTGTTCGCTTTTGAAGTAACCTCGGTCAGCCACTACCGACAACGTATCTGACGCCATCGCCTCGCGGGCCTGCTTGGCCATTGAGCTGAGTTGATCCCGGTCGGAACCGACGTTGGTCACCTCATGTGCAACGATCAAATGGTGCTGAGTATCGACCGCTGTCTGCACGTTGTAGCCGACGATTCCTGTGCCGCGCGTCATCATGGAACGGGCGTCTGGATCGATCAGTGAGACCTGTTTATCCGGCGATTCATTGAGCTGGATTTCGATCGCTTGAAGCTCCTTCATTTGAGCTTGGCGATTTTCTCTTCCAGCCGCCCGGCACTGGGCTCGGAAGCTATGGGTTCTTGCCGATCGGCAGCATCGAGTGCCGCTAGGTAACGGTTGATACTCGATTCAATTTCTTCCATGCGCCGCTTCAGTTTGGCGCTGGTGAAATTGCGGTCGCGGTTGTTGACGGCTTTGAACTTGCTGCCATCGATCGCAACCAGATGTTCTCCGAACAGTCCCAACTGCTGACACAACACGACGAACTGGCGGCAGACGCCTCGGATGGCTTTGCTGTTGTCTTTTCGGAAGTTGGCGATGGTCTTGAAGTCCGGCATCAAACGCCGGTCAACCACATCAGTTCGACGTTGCGCTGGGCTTCTCGCTCCAAACGTCGGCTCGACTGGATGCGGTTGAGATAGCCGTAGATGTAGATCTTCAGCAGGATCGCGGGGTGGTAAGCCGGCCGGCCAGTATCAGCTGGAATGGCACCTTCAAAACCCAGATTGACCAGGTCGAGTTCGTCGACAAAGACGTCGACTACGCGCACCGGATTGGTATCGCTGACGTAGTCGTCGAGGCGCTCGGGAAGTAAGGTGCCTTGGCCTCGATGTTCGCCTTGGATAAAGCGCTTCATGGGCGATCTCTGCGATGAAATCCTCAGAAATCATAGCAAGGGTTCGCGGAGGCGTTTTTACACACTCTAGGCCCAAAGCGGTCGGGAGGATCTATGGCGTCTGAGGCGATTTATTGACTAGAAATCAACGAGCCGTATCATCGCTGCATCGCTTAGGACGACTTAGTAAAACCGCTTTACTGAGAGGTAGTACAATTACCTGTTTACCTTTGTCAGCGCTATAATGCCGCCACTACTTACTGGAGGTATTACATGTCCCGTCTTGCTGAATTTCGCGCCCTTGAACAACAGCTTGCAGCTCAGTTGGCTGAGCTTGAGTCACTCAAAAACGACGATGGTCTGAAACGCGAGATTGAGTTTGAGCAAAAGCTCCGTGGTCTTCTGGGTGAATACGGCTACAGCTTGCGCAACATCGTTGCGATTCTCGACCCACAGTCCTCTAGCCGCCGGGCTCCAGTAGCCGCAGAGACAAAAGGTACCCGAAAGCCTCGCGCCGTTAAGGTTTACAAGAATCCTCACACTGGTGAAGTCGTCGAAACTAAAGGCGGCAATCATAAAACGCTGAAGGATTGGAAAGCAGAACACGGCTCCGCGACTGTTGAGTCCTGGCTGACGAAGTGATTTTGGTGTAAGCGCAAAAGGGCTCGAGAGGGCCTTTTTTGTTGAGGGATATTTGAAGAGAGTGATCGATACCTGCTCTCTGAGAAAGAGGAGTATCTCTGCAGTTGTCTGCTGGGCATTACTCTGACGGTGTACGCAAAATCTTGCCGGCCTTCACTTCGTCTGCGTATTGAGTCAACCGATCCGCCTCGATATGCAGCGCCTCAATTTTCCGCATGGCTGCAAGCAACTCGGCCTCACCGTACTGTTTGGCCTTTCTGAACATGTCTTGGGCTGCGTCTTCGAGTGCTAGTGCAGCGCTTTTTAGATCACGGCGCAAATCCTGATTAGTTTTCGTCAGCCCCATGTGGATTGCCTCCTTCAAAAGTCGTTGGTGAGGTCGATATGTCAAAGACCTACAGTATGAGTCGCCGTTAAGCCTTTGGCATAGCGGATAGATCGCATCTTGAAGATCTCATAAGCGAGGGGAAAGCAGGCAGTCCCGTACTGTCTTGGAAGATAAAAAATATGGCTCCTTCGGGCCAAGCTTGGGTTGCGATTTTTCATGATTTCGGAAAGGGAGCGCCTCTGATTTTCGGCCGTGCTGAAGTGCTGACTTGGTCTGGCTATATCAGAGTTTTAACCGTTGATGTGTTGTGGCGAAATCGTTATCCAGTGGTACCGCACTTCTGCTCAAGGTACTCAAGAGCACTACTACACTACCAAACTGGAAGACGCGATCATCGCCGCCATCAACAACAAAATGCATAACTGCCAGGATCCAGGCAACGCGCACTTCACTCACCTGGAAGAAGTGCAGTTCACCTACCGCAAAATCACCTAGACCCATGAAGTATCCGGTACTTCGGGTTCCGATGACTGGCGTGCTCCAGTCGTTTAATTACGGCTGATGGTTGTACCGCCCCGGCCGGTTTCGCTAGTCGGGGCGCACTCACTTTCAAAGAATTTTTTGCCAATAGCCTCTTGAGGGCTGTCGCGCGTCGCAGCACTGCGCGAGGAACAAGGGAATGTTCTCACCGGCCATCCAGCCCCATTTCAAACTGACCATCGACGGCGCGGACAGCGATTTCCAGGTGCTGTCGTTCACCGGTCGTGAGGCCTTCAACACGCCGTTCGAATTCGAGCTGGAACTGGTCAGTGAAAAGGCCTCGATCAACCTCGAAAGCGTGCTGCACAAACTGGCGTTTCTTCAGCTGTCGCCGAGCGGCACTGGCATTCACGGGCTGGTCTACAGCATCGCCCAGGGCGAGGCGGGCAAGCGCCTGACCCGCTACAAGATCTCCCTGCGCCCGCAACTGGCGTACCTTGCGCATCGGGTCAACCAGCGCATCTTCCAGCAGATGACCGTGCAGCAGATCATCAGCAAGGTCCTGGAAGAACACGGCATCCTCGCCAGCGATTATCACTTCCAACTCAGTGCGATTTACCCCGAGCGCATCTACTGCGTGCAGTACGACGAATCGGACCTGGATTTCATCCAGCGCCTGTGCGAAGAGGAGGGGATTCACTACCACTTCCAGCACACCGCCAGCGGCCACAAACTGACCTTCGGCGATGACCAGACGGTGCTCCCGAAACTGGCGCCCGTGGCCTATCAGCAGGACTCAGGACTAGCGCTCCGATATGCGCAGGGACCTGTTTGATCGACTGGTGCATTTTGAGGACCCGCGCATGAGCGTGGATTTCGCCTACGACGCACTGGGACGCCGCCTACACAAAAACTCCCGCGCCCACTACAAACAGCGGCCTGAAGCAGGTTCCCTCTGGAACAGAAACGAACACGCCCGCAAGCAGCGCGAATTCGGCTGCGGCTTTACCTTGTGCGGCTGGGATGGCGACAACCTCGCTTGGGAAAGCAGCCCGGCGCAAAGCGATGGCGAGCCGGGACGAACGGTGCACTATGTTTTCGAGCCGGGCACTTTTGTCCCAGTTGCGCAGGTTGTACGGCATGCGCCGATCAATCTGATTGGGCTACCGGATTACAGCGGTGTATACAGCCTCGATGAAGACCCGGTTTGGAATCGCAAGGCAACGGTATTACCGTTTGATGCGTTGGCCTGGTACCAGTGCGATCACTTGGGAACGCCGCAGGAACTGACGGACTCGCACGGCAACATGGCGTGGACCGCGCAGTGCAAGGCGTGGGGGCTGGTGACGGAACAGCGTTCAGAATGGGGGCGGCAGCATGGTGTGACGAATCCGATACGGTTCCAGGGGCAGTATCACGATCATGAGACGGGGCTGCATTACAACAGGCATCGGTATTACGACCCAAGCGTTGGTCGGTTTATAAGTAAAGACCCTGCCCCCTGTGCAAAGGGATTTTCCCGATTGCCGAGGGCAGCAGCACTTACACCGTGGACGGCACATCCATCGCGCTGGACGGTATGAAAACCGCCTGTGGGGCGGCGCTGATTGCCAGTGGCCCGAAAGGTACCGTGATCAGCTAAGTATCTGAATTTCGATTAAGCATACTTCAACGTCGCGTCGAGGTTCCGCCGTCGCTTTATTAGCTTCTCCACCGCCGCGCCGTCTCCACGCTCAGATGCGATACGCACCGCAGTCGTATCCAAATTACGAGCAGAGAGTGGAAGACCAATGCATCGAGCTTAAGACGCGTAAGTGAAAAACTGGTCGAATGGCATAGGCGGGGCAAAGTAATACCCTTGTCCTATATCACAGCCTAGGTTTGCTATTCGATCAAAATCCTCTTCTGTCTCTATACCTTCGGCGACAACAGACAACCCTAAATCATGAGCCAAATTGATAGTGTATAGCAATATTTTCTGGGCCAAAAAACTTGTACGCGCCGAACGAATACAGCATTTATCAATTTTTAAAGTACTAAATGGGGTTCTCGCCAAGCGTTGTAGTGAGGACGTACCCGTTCCAAAATCATCAATTGCGCAGTTGAAACCGGTCAGTCGCAGGTGTCCAATAACTCCTGCCAGAGCAGGCTCTTCCAGTTCACAGATTTGCTCGGTGACCTCAATGCTCAATTGATTTGGTTTGAGGTTTGCATTGACTACGCTCTGGACCAGGTTCTCTGCCCAGGCAAGAGTATTTGCAACATCTGGCGTAACGTTCAATGCAAACGTCAGAGATGATGTATTTAGTGCGCGTAGTGCTGCTAAGGTTTGCTCAAGCATGCGTTTCCAGAGATTGGAACGTGCTTCCGAAGAATTGAAACTCTCAAGGAAATGAGAGGGGGATAGAACCCCGTGGACGGGGTGCAACCATCGAGCGAGAACTTCAGCCCCATAAAGTGCCTTATCAGAAACGCGGTGCTGGGGCTGGAAATATGGAGCTATTTGCTCTAAACACGATTTGACCAATTCCTCGTTGAGCGTTGGAAATATAAAACTGTTTCTGTGCTTGGCCGTTGGTGGGTGCTTGAGGTTTGAGAGCTCTATGACATCAAGTATCTGAGGTGGACCAGGAGTAAGCCGGATGCCGATGCCTTTAAACCACGCGTAGTCCCTGACTGCTGCTTCCACATGCGCGTCATTGCTATGAGTGAGCAGAATTCGAGTCAGACAGGTCATGACCTGAGAGGCCAAAGCATCGATTACCTGTAGTCCGGTTATACCATTCGCTTTGAGTGGTGCGATTATGAAATCCCACTGCTTTTGATTGATAAAGTCCAAGGCAGATTGAGAATCTACTTCCCGATAAGTGCAGTTCGGGAGTGCATGAGATAATAGGCTGGAGATTTTATCATCGCTGTAACTGTTTTCGGATATCACGAGAACGTTTAATGAGTGCATATACAGTGGTGCTCGATAAGTGGAGTACCGTCGAGCATCCCGTCTCTAGGTAAAATTAGCTACTGATGTTGCTTTACTCCCCGAGTATTTCCTATTTAGGGTGTAGGCAGCATAAAGGTCGGTTAGAGGAACTGCGTTGAATTTAGCTTTAAAAAGTTTAGTGTTTGTTGTTGATGGGCTACTGATAATTAATTGTGAATGTGAACGATGTATTGGCATTGCCTGCCGAAATTTCCGGAAGCGTTTGGGTATATGCAACTTTAAACGGTACGGTAAGATTGGAGTTTGCCTCGACCTTGCTAGCGATCGGATATGAGGTTCTCAACTTCAACGGTGTATCGTTGTTTCCTGCAAAGAGTTGAACTCCGATACCCTTGGCAGTAGAACTATTGCTTAAGGAACCAGTGAAGCCATCTTGAGTGTCAGTCGTTGGGTCAAATTGGATTGACATTCCATGCGCTGAAGCAGGGCAGTTGCGAAGAGAAATATTAAATGGAATTTTTAATGAGTGGCTGTTTATTCCTTTGAAATCTACAATTTTTTGTTTTCCCATCGAAATCGTCTGCAGTTCATCGATCGTGCAAGTTGGATTTATAATTTTTATCGAGTTCAGTATGCTGAAAGTTATAGGGGTGACGCCATCCGCTTTAATTGATGCAAACACCCCTGCAGGAATTTCGGCATTGGTGGCAATGGTTTCAGCTGTTTTTATGACTTGCAATGTGAAGGTTTTATTATTGAATCCAACCGTGGCGTTGAGAGGTGATGGGTAGAGTAGAATTCCTCCGTCGTTATATTTCACCAACAATCCCAGGCCTGTATTACCTACGGGACTTGGTTGCGCAGAGGTGCTTGGTTGAGATGAAATATAACTCAACCCATAATTTCCATTAATGCAGGTAATGGATGCACTTGCAGGCATGGGCATAGGGCCAGAACTCGCTACAACGGTTCCAACTGCTGTATCCCTAGGGATGGTGATATTCGGACCTGGAAGAGAAAAATTTATTGTCTGAGCAGCCTGGTTAGAGTTGGCCCATTTACACGCATCCGCATTAGCCATTTGAGGGGCGACTATCAACAACGCCAAAATAGACATTGTTATAGTGCGTATTTTTATCGATAGTGTGATCATGATCTAAAGTAAGCAGCCGGCTGCAGGCGTGTATGAAATAATTAGCACCAGTCTCGTAAGATTAGACAGTGAGGTCTATTGCTTGTTGTCTTATTTTTCATTAGGAATTTTCTTACTTTGCGATAAGGTAAAAGCTTAGTTATTCTGATCTTTGTAGATGTTGGCTGTTTGAATCTTTTCACGTATTTCATCAGTGGCTCCGATTCTTGGGAGGCTATTGGCAGTAATCATCAGCAATCCCCAAAAGGCCCGGATTCAGCTAGTCGACCATGCAACAGAAAACAGCTCCCCGTTTCGGCCGGCTTGGCGCTTTGGCGTCCGGCTCGGCCATCTAAATATGGGATGGAGCACCCGCCATCCCGGGAGAAGTGAGTCCAGGAAACCGATCAGGGCGCTCTTTGGTGTCTGAGCGGTAAGCTGAGGCGGGTGATGGAGATGCATGCCGGCGGCTACTGCGTGGCGGTATCTGAACAAAAAACTGCTCGCACCTGGGAAGGGTACGGCCGTCGGGTTGAGAAAAAATCCGGGCTGGCAGGCAGGGGCGCGTCCAGAACGGGATCAAAATTTTCGTGGGGCGCCGGAGTATTTTGTAGTTATTACTGTGTTTCGGCTGATATCAGACCTTAATAGGCAAGGTAGTCACCTGCTTCAAAATCCACCAGAAAGCACTGAAGTAGGATAAATCCTATAAAGAAATAGGATGCCAGGCTTGCTGATAATAAGAATTTCAGTTCTAGAAATGTCGCAGCGATAATCTCATCATTGTCCCGTCCCCAAGTTAGGGGGGCAAGATCTGCTAGTCGGCAGATTGTTAACATAATTACCTGCGTTGCAGGTGTACGGGACTGGATTCATGAATATGAAGAAGAAGTTTGGTTTGTATCCACTGATGCTCGCTACTATTGCTGGAGGGTTTTCTTTTTCCGCCTTTGCTTATGATGGAAAGGTCGATATCACTGGTGAGGTTGTAAGTAATACTTGCTCTGTAAGTAGTGCGGGTTCTAATGCAACTGTTGCCCTGGACAAAATCAGCACGAGTTCTCTCGCAGCAGCTGGAAGCAGCGGTGGCTTCAAATCGTTTACTATTAATGTGACCGGTTGCGATAGTAAATATGCCAACGGTATCAAGGCTGGATTTGAAGTTGGTAGCACAACGGACGTTGAATCTGGTCGATTGAATCTTATTGCGGCATCCGGCGGCAACTCGGCGGGTAATGTACAGTTGCAGTTGCGAAACGCTGACAATACGGTTATCAAAATTGGCGACAACTCTACTGTGAAAGGCGCAAATGTCAAAGATGGTAAGGCCACTCTAAGTTACCTTGTCGGTTACTACGCTACCGGTACTGCTACTGCAGGCGCTGCGAATAGTAACGTTACTTATACTCTTGCTTATCCTTGATCGCTCTCAAAAGGGAGGCGATGCCTCCCTTCTTGCTTTGCAGAGGAGTGTGCTGCTGTGTTTTATGTGTTTCGCAATATTATTTTAGCGGTTTTTTCTTGTTTTTTGCTCACGCAGTTTTCGTTTGCTTCAGTAATTTTAAATAGCAGTCGTGTTGTCTATAGCGCTGATGAGCGCGAGGCTAATATAAAAGTCAGCAATGTCGGCAGTTTGCCTGTGATCCTTCAATCCTGGATTGATAATGGAGAAGTGAATCAGGATCCAAGTTTAGTCAAGACTCCATTTTTATTGATGCCAGCATTGACGCGTGTCGAGTCCGGGCAGGGGCATACCCTGCGATTGGTGTACACGGGGGAGCCTCTTCCGGATAAGCATGAGTCGGTTTTCTATCTTAATGTTTTAGAAATTCCGCCAAAAAATACTACCGCTCAAGATAGTAACTCTATTCAACTGGCGTTCCGCACTCGAATTAAAGTTTTTTTCCGGCCTAAAGGGTTAAGCGGAAGCGCAGACGAAGCGCCTTCAAAGTTGATCTGGTCTCTTAAGCAAGATAAACGAGGCTGGATACTAAACTGTAGTAATCCAAGCGCTTATCACGTATCCATGAGTGATATTTCCATTGTGGAAAAAGGTATTGCTACCAAGGTCGGCGAAGGAATGATTGCCCCTGGGCAACAGCTAGACGTTGTTCTCGGTACTCGCCCTTCAGAAAATACTCAAATTGAATACACAAATGTTGATGATTACGGTGCGTTACGTGTCGGTCGCTCAACGTTAAAGTTTTAGTTCTAACTGGTATTCATTTTATCGGCGTTTTAAGTGTACGCGCCCTTCGTATATTCATCGATATTTTATGGAAAGCTTTATGTATTTATTCATCGCCCACAACAGGGTGAGGGTGCTTTTTCTCTCTTTGTTGTTAATGTTATGCTCGGCTTCTATGCGCCTTGTATGGGCGGCGGAAGAGTACGAGTTTGATTCAAGCTTTCTCAAAGGTGGTGGCTCAGCCCTTGAGTTACATAGATTTTCTTCAGGTAACTATATTGAGCCTGGCAAGTATCAGGTGGATGTTGTAGTCAACCAGACTGCAGTCGGTCGCGAGGAGGTCGAGTTTTACGCAGACCAAGAGCGATCGAGTGCTAAGCCTTGTCTGCGTGCTGAATTGCTGGATCGTGCCGGGTTGGACTTGCTCAAGATTCCAGGGCTAGATATCAAGGATCGGAAAGCATGTATTGATCTCGTTGGTAAAGTAGAGTCGTCTTCTGTACGTTATGAAGACGGCGACCAACGATTACTGCTCAGTGTTCCTCAGACTTTTCTTCGAAGGAGTGTTCAAGGTTATGTCGATCCCTCGCAATGG
The DNA here is from genome assembly GCF_046231795.1 of Pseudomonas sp. KCJK9016. NCBI lineage: Bacteria > Pseudomonadati > Pseudomonadota > Gammaproteobacteria > Pseudomonadales > Pseudomonadaceae > Pseudomonas > Pseudomonas sp. KCJK9016. Next base: position 84,857 of record NZ_JBJJMM010000025.1, read on the forward strand.
AATAGTGGTGTTGACGCCGGGATGCTTAGCTATAACTACGGTAGTTTCTACAGCAGTACCCAAAAAGCGGGTCTGCAGAATTACTTGGGATTGACGGCGGGTTTGAATATTGCCGGATGGCGACTAAGGTCGGAATCAAATTTGGACTGGAATGGTAGTACTCGTCGTTGGCAGAATAGAAACTCTTATATTCAACGGGAAGTTCAGAAACTTGAATCGCAACTGACGTTGGGCGACTTTTCTACAAATGGTAGTTTGTTCGATTCGTTTTCCATGCGTGGCGTACAGATTGCTAGCGACGAACGTATGTTGCCTGATTCATTGAGTGGTTATGCACCTGTCGTTCGAGGGCAAGCAAACAGCAACGCCAAAGTAAAAATTACTCAGAACGGCTATGTGGTTTATGAAACTACGGTAGCGCCAGGACCTTTTGAAATAAATGATTTGTATCCATCGGGATACGGCGGCGATTTAGAAGTAAGCGTGACCGAAGCTGATGGTCAAGAACGTAAATTTCGTGTTCCTTATGCCTCAGTTGTAAGAATGCTACGTCCAGGTGCGCAACGATATAGTGCTGCATTGGGACAATATCGAAATGGTTTCGATTCGAGCAGCAAACGTTTGGTCGGACAATTGACTTACGAGCGTGGACTAAACAACACTTTTACAGGATATACAGGGATATTGGCGGCGGAGGGATATACCGCTCCGTTGGTTGGTATTGCGATGAATACCGGCCTGGGTGCTTTTGGACTTGACGTAACTCACGCTCAAACTCAAGTCGACCCGGAAGGGAAAAAGGGTCGATCGAACGGCGAAAGCGCGCGCATTTCCTTTAGTAAAACCTTGCCGGAAACCGGCAGTTCAGTGTCGATTGCTGCCTATCGTTATTCCACGAGCGGATTTTATAATCTAGCCGATGCAATGCAGGTGCTGGATAACAAGAATGAGAAATACAAATACAGATACAATGAGTTTGATATTATTGACAGTGATCTATCAACGCGTTTTTTTGAGCAGCCAGAACGCTACTCAGAGTATAAACCTTCTCGTCAGCGTAGCACCTTTCAAACAACGCTTAGTCAAGCGCTTGGCGATAATGGATCAATATACTTTAACGGAATACTAAGTGATTACTGGAACCAGAAGGGGCAATCTGTACAGTATCAGATTGGGTATAGTGGTAGTACGCGATACTTTAACTACTCCATCTCCGCCATGCGTTCGACCGATCAATTCGGTGAGCACGATGACCAAATGGCTGTTACGTTCAACATTCCCCTAGGTGGTCGGACAAGCGCGTCCTCTAGTGTCACGCTTAATAAAAGGGGTACTGGATTGCAGGGAGGAATTAACGGTTCTGGTGGCAATAATAACGAGTACGACTGGGGAGTCAGTTCGAGCAAAAATGAACAAGAGCAAAAATCTATCAGTACCTATGGTAATTATAGAGGCGGCATGGGGACTCTCAATGCGTCCATAGGCTCAGGTACTGGGTACAATCAGGCATCATTGGGCGTTTCCGGCTCCGTGGTGCTTCACCCCGGAGGGGTCACTTTCGGGCAACAGGTTAGCGAAACGTTTGGAGTAATCGAGGCTCCAGCTGCAGTGGGTGCATCGATCACTTCGCAGCCGGGGGTCAAGGTAGATGAACGGGGGTACGCCGTTGTCCCTTATCTGACTCCTTACCGTCGAAATACCTTGGACATCGATCCTAGTAAAATCCCGGACGATGTCGAATTCACCTCAACTACTCGAAGCGTAGTACCTACAGCCGGAGCTGTTGTCACTGCCAAATTTGAAACAGTGAAAGGTCGGGCATTGGTCATCGATCTGCAATTTTCGACAGGCGCGAGTGTACCGTTTGGTACCGAGGTACTATCTTCAGAAGGTGCCGTGGTCGGTGTTGTTGGGCAGGGAGGACGCTTGATGGTCAGGGGGCTCAAAGATACTGGCGTGCTTCTAGTCAAATGGGGAGAGAGCCAGGCACAGCAATGTCGGGTGACATATGCGTTAGCTCCTGACCAAACAAAGGTACATGCAAGTCGGTTCGAGCGAATTAGTGCTCCGTGTATTCCCATGGGGTCACAAGAGCAGGTTGTTGCACAGCGAGTTCGCTAACTTGGTCGATTGAAACTCAAAGGGCTTGCGGGAGGAAATCCTGCAAGCTAATCGAATGCTATACTAGCACTGGTTTTCGGGCCGTCAGGTGATCGATTATGAATCAAAAAACATCTCTGATAAATATCGTAGTAGCCGATGATCACCCAGTCGTAGTATTGGGTATAAAGAAAATATTAGAAGAAGATTCTGGTCTTAAAGTTGTCGGTAGTGCAACGTCCGTAAGTGAGCTTTTCAGTACACTTGATAAAATAACCTGTAATATCCTGATTTGTGATTATTCATTTGACGCACCTGATCAGCCGGACGGTATACTTTTACTCGAACGCATCCGAAGATTGTACCCGGATCTGAGTATCATTGTCTTGACGGCCCATGACGATTTGGTGATTGTGCAGAAAGCCTTGCAATTGGGAGTGATCGGCTTTTTAAGTAAAGCCAGTTGTGAACTGCATAATTTGGTCTCAGTAGTATATCGGGTATTGGATGGCGAAAGATATCTAGACCCAAACACTTCTCAAATGCTACTGAAGCACGTAATGAGTAGTAAGCTTTCGGCATCTACTGTATCTAGCATGCAGCTGACGGTGCGCGAACTCGAAGTCGTACGTTTGTTTTCTCGGGGTATGTCTGTAACTGAGATCGCTCGCCACACTAATCGAAGCATCAAGACCATTAGTACCCAAAAAAAGAAAGCTATGATAAAACTTGGCGTGATTAACGATGTTGGGCTAATAAACGCATCTAAAGAAATATTTTAGCAGTTCCTGGAAAAAAGGACTGAGCGATGAGCGAGAAGAGAATAAAATCTTGGCGCTGGTTATCCCGAAAGAAAGATACTAATCGAGACTTTCCGAGCTTTTATCATCGTCATTTGTTGGTGGGGGTGGGTGTTGCAATAACACTTGCTATTCTTGGCGTGACGCTGGCAATAGCTACTATCAAGATAGTCGATGCTGCTCGCGAAGTAGAGCATGAGTTTAATGACGAGCAAGAGCCAATCAAGGTTTTTCGAGATGCATATTATAAAAGTCTAATCGTTAGCGTTAAGAGTTATGAACTGCACAAAGAACATCCCAGATACGATGTGATGAGCGCTACACGCTATCGAAATCTGCTTTCGGAGAATGGTGAAGTATTTACAACACTTGCTGGATCTACGCAGATGTTGATGACTTTAGTGTCGTCTTTAGTTTCAGCAGATGACGATATAAAGTTTGCAGATCGATTGCAAATGACAATTGCTCTTATGAATACTCCGCTGCGCTTTCAATTGCGTAATAACTACTATGGAATGGGGGCGTTTATCTATTCAACGGACCATCGTTTTCTAGCCAGTTGGCCGTCCTTGTCAGAGGAAAAAAGTCAGTTGGTTCGCGGTGAAGGAGCGCTAAAATATATTGAGCAATCAGTTGCTGATATTGAACGTCAAATTGATAAGATTTCGTCAAGTGAGTTATATGAACGCCGAGTGGTGTGGCTGGATCCGCTTCGTTCGCCTATCACTGGACAGTGGGTGTCGCAGTTTGCTGTTCCAATTTATGAAAGGGATAAACGAATAGCTGTCATGGTGGTTGAAATTCCTTTCGATCGATTTGGTGCACTATTTCAAAATGGACGTCCTATATACCGTTTTTTTGTTTTATCGCGTGATTTGAGACAGATTTTCGATTTGCCGCTTCTTGATAAACAAGAAAGGTATTACGCCAGAATGATGCCTGAAATAATCAGGACTTATGGGGAGGCTCAGCCTGTATATGAGCTGCCACGCCTGGAGAGCGGTGATATTCCTCAAAATCCACACGTAAATGTTCACTTTGCTGGCGGCGAGTTATATGTTTATCAACGAGTAGCAGGGCCCGAGTGGCTGGCCGTTTATGTGGTTGATTGGTGTACTTTGATTTGGGACGTCAGAGAGTCGTTGATATATATATTGGTGTTGAGCATTATTTCAATCGGTGTGTTGTGGGTATTGATTTTTTTATTTGATTATAAAATCCTTGTTCCTTTGCAAATACGATCCAAACAAGTCTATGAGGGTGAAGCTTTCAATCGTGTTATTTTAGCGACTGCCCCCGTCGGGCTCATAGTTTATGAGTCTGGTTCAAATGTGATAGTCATGCAGAATGACGTCGCTCGAGAACTTCTTGGTTCGATGGATGAAACAAGCAGAGAATTCGGTTATCTGGATAAGAATATATTCCTGATTGCTGAGGAAAGCTTTCTTGACTCTCCGAATGAAATAGGTGTTGTTAAGCGGGCCGAGACATTATTGACAACAACCAGCGGGGTTAAGCGTGAGGTGTCGATTGCATATGCTCGCGCCAGGTATCAACAGCGTGAGGTCGTTGTACTTGGTCTAATAGATATAAGCGATCAAAAGGCAACACTACGACTGTTGGAACACGCTCGTGAGATGGCAGACCAGGCTAACCAATCGAAGTCAATGTTTCTTGCAACAATGAGCCATGAGATTCGCACCCCTCTGCATGGTGCTTTGGGAAATCTGGAACTGCTAGCCATTGATCACCTGACAGGTCGGCAACAAGAGCGGGTCTCAACTATTCGGAGAGCGTTTGACACGCTGCTGCTGTTAATAAATGACATACTCGATTTATCAAAAATCGAGGCAGGTGAATTATGTTTGAATGAAACACCTTTCCGCGTTGATGAATTGGTTGAACACTGTGCACAAACATTCATGCCTCTTCTGCTAGAACGTAATTTGCGTTTCTTTTGCTTGGTGGATCCTCGACTTGGAGGCGTTTGGTTAGGCGACGGACATCGGATCAATCAGCTATTGATGAATTTGCTGAATAATGCTCGTAAATTCACGGATAAAGGGTCCATCACTTTACAAGCCTCTCTTTTTAAATCTTCAGATCTTGACCCTCGCGTGCTTTTTTCAGTGAGTGATACGGGTATTGGTATTCCGGCGTTGCAGCTTAATAGAATATTTGACCCATTTGTCCAGGCTAATAATACTATCGCCAGTAAATATGGGGGCACCGGATTAGGGTTGGCACTGTGTAAAAAAGTAGTTTCGCTGATGGGGGGAGATATATGGGTGGAAAGCGAGGAGGGTAAAGGATCGGTATTTAATATTGTTGTACCGCTCACTCGTTATGCGCAGGGCACTCAAACCGACCCTTCGATTGTTAGACCTGCGTTTAGTAAAGTTGTCGTCATTTGCGACTCGCAGCCTTGGCGGTCGAATCTTATGGAGTTAATCCGTTGCTGGCTGCCGGAAGTAGATCTAATAAGTGGTGAGGCGGAGAATCCTGTAAGTGCGAGTGACAATAAAACAGTCATTGTCTTCTCCACTTCTCTCCACGACGTACCAGGCGCATGGGCTGAAGCCCAACACACCTATTTGGATCGCCTGGTACTGCTGAGTGATGGTCCCCTTGCCCCGGAGCGTCGGAGTAACTCTTTATATCTGACGTCGCTATCAGCTTCAAGCATAAAACGTGCGCTCGAATTATGTGGCCAAGTCGATACGCAAATCGGTTTTTCTTTACCGACTGTTGTGAGAAGACGACGCGATAGGGGGGATGTGAAATTATTAGTTGCTGAAGATGATCCTGTAAACCGAACATTAATTAAGCATCAATTAGCGGTGCTTGGTTATTGGCAGGTTGATATCGTCCCTGATGGAAAAGCCGCGCTAGATCTTTGTATAGCCGGTGTTTATGACGTTGTAATTACGGATCTGGGAATGCCGATCATGGATGGGCAAACACTCTTGGCAGAGTTGCGTCAACGTAATATTGATGTCCCGGTTGTCGTGACTACCGCTGAGACTGTGGCAATGTCGCAGGCCAAGTTCTTGGGTTTTTATGAGATCCTGTATAAACCGATTACGTTGGATCAATTGAAAGCAGCAATTGATGATGTACTAAAAACTACCCTTTTGAATGAGCATGTCTCTGAAGGCACGTCTGAAGAAGGTTGCATTGATAAAGAAATGCAAGAACTGTTTGTCGCTGGATGGAAGAAAGAACAGAGTGATCTGCTAATGGCTTTCCGTATGAACGACACCAAGTGGTTTCTAGCTCGTATCCATCGACTTAAAGGAGCGTTATTGGCATTGCAGGAGTATAGTCTGGTCGATGGTTGCGATGCGTTAAGCCGCGAAGTGAGTAGTAAGGGTATTCAGGCGTGTAATGATATGGTCGAACGGTTCCTGATAAGGATGGAGTCGCTTGTTGATGCATATAAGTGTGTTATTTGATGTGATGTTGAGGCTGCGGTGATAACACTGTATCGACGTACTGCAGAGTAGCCCCAAGATCCTGTCATGGATTGTTTTTGATGCTCTTTTTTCTGGATTGCAAATAGCTCGCTTTTTGGGGATGGGGCTATTATTGAGGCTATCATTTAATTGTTGTGTTTCCTTGACCATGACGCAGTGCTCCGTACTCGTGAAACCAGTATGGCGGACAGCCAGGATGATCAGGTCTGCTGAAATCACTGATGTCCGAAACTATCTGTAATTTGTCCGGTACTCTACTAGTACTGTAGAGCTTTCAATGTTGTTATTTGTTCGCAGGAGTTTTTCTTGAATTGAGTGAATAATAATGAATAAAATTCTTACATGCTTTTTCTCACTTGGTGCTCTCGGGGTTCCCTTAGCGGGGTCTGCGTTTCCTATTGATATACCGGCAGATGGGGTGGAGGCGTCACTAGATAGTACTCTCGACTATTCAGCTATGTTTCGAACAGCTAAAACTCAACGTATCGTACGTGACGGTAGAAATGTTTTTGATAATAGCAATGATGGCAGTGAATACTACGCTCGAGGACTGGTTGCCAGTGAATTCAAACTGACGTCTGAATTAAGTGTTAAGTATGGTGACGATGGCCTCTTTTTACGCGGTAGCGCTTGGTATGACACTCAGTTGATGGACAGGCCTCCGAGTGGAGGAGAGTTCGCCACACATAATACAGAGACTGCTAATAAATACCCGTCTGATTTGCGCAACAGGCTTGGGCACGGTACCAGATTGTTGGATTCCTACATTTACAGTAATCGCGTAATCTACGATATGCCTGTTAATGTGAGGTTGGGGCGACAAGTCTTAAATTGGGGGGAAGGTATTTATTACAGTGATGGTCTGAATGTCATAAATCCTGCCGATGTGGGGCGTATCGTCCTGCCATCTGCCAGCCTGAAGGAATCGCTTTTACCAACGAATATGGTGGCTTTCCAGGTGGGGGTAACTGACAGCGTTAGCGTAGAAGGATTCTATGGATTAGAGTGGAAAGCCAATCAGTTGATTCCTACTGGAGGATTTCTTAACGATACTGATGTTTTGGGTAAGGGAACCCGGGGCGCAATTGTCGACTTGAGAGGTGAACTTGAATCTCTTGGAATTCCGATCAATTTAGTGCCAGGTGTAAATGGCGAAGACGGCATTGTAGCTGCAGCCCGTTACGGCAAAGAATCTAATGCTCGTGATAGCGGTCAATTTGGGCTCGCCCTGCGCTATATTTCTGAAACGATGAATAATACAGAATTCGGTCTCTACTATATAAATTATCATAGTAAGGTACCTTTTATGTCATTGAATCCAGGAGCACCTTTTGGTTGCAGCCAGCGCGGGGGAGGACGGTTCTCAAGCTTGTGTATGTTAGCGGGAAATATCGCGCCAGAGTACGTCAGCATAGTCGATGGACTTGAGCTTCTCGACCAAACCCGTTACGACCTTATCTATCCGGAAAATATACGCCTATTTGGTATAACTGTGTCCGGCAATCTAAACGATACAAATATATCGGGGGAAATAACATACCGCCCAAATGCACCACTT
>NZ_JBJJMM010000026.1:0-91977 GCF_046231795.1 Pseudomonas sp. KCJK9016
GAAGGGCCTGCGCATGGTGCTGTGCGGCGGTGAACGCGCCGACCCGGCGGCCTTCCGCCGTCTGCTGGCCGAGGCGCCGGACCTGCGCATCGTCCACTGCTACGGCCCGACCGAAACCACCACCTACGCGACTACTTTTGAAGTGCGCGAAGTGGCGGAAGATGCCGACAGCGTGCCGATTGGCGGGCCGATCTCCAACACCCAGGTCTACGTACTCGACGCCCGTCAGCAAGCGGTGCCGATGGGTGTCACCGGCGAGCTGTACATCGGTGGGCAAGGTGTGGCGCTGGGTTATCTCAATCGCCCGGATCTGACTGCGGAGAAATTCCTGCAAGACCCGTTCAGCGAACAACCGGGCGCGCTGTTGTACCGCACCGGCGACCTCGCACGCTGGCTCGCCCCGGGACAACTGGAATGCCTCGGTCGCAACGATGATCAGGTGAAGATTCGTGGTTTCCGTATCGAACTGGGGGAAATCGAAAACCGCCTGCTGAGTTGCGAAGGGGTCAGGGAAGCCATCGTGCTGGCCCGTCGCGACGGCACGGAGCCGCTGCGTCTGGTGGCGTATTTCACCGCCGAAGAGGGCGTGGACAACGCCAGCCTGCGCAGCCAGTTGCAGGCGCGCCTGCCGGACTACATGGTGCCGTCGGCCTGGGTGCAGCTCGACGCTTTACCGCTGAACAACAACGGCAAGGTCGACCGCAAGGCGTTGCCGATCCCTGCGCAGGACGCGCTGCTCAGCCGCGCCTATGCAGCCCCGGTCAATTCGCTGGAGGAGACCCTCGCTCAGTTGTGGGCCGAAGTATTGCAGGTCGAGCAGGTGGGGCGTCACGACAACTTCTTCGAACTGGGCGGGCACTCGTTGCTGGCGATTCGTCTGGTCAACCTGATGCAACAGAACGGGCTGGAGGTCACCCTGGCCGAGTTGTTCCAGCATGCCAGCATCGAGTCGCTCGGCACCTTGCTCAGCCAGCGTACCGGGGCTGAGCCACAGGATGACGGGCTGGTCGTGGTGCGGGCCGGTGGTGCCGACATACCGCTGTTCCTGGTGCATGAGTTCAGCGGGCTGGACGCCTACTTCCCGGCACTCGGGCTGCATATCGAAGGCGATTTCCCGATCTATGGCCTGCCGGGTATTCCGTTCGGCGAAGCGCCGCTGCGCACCATGGAATGCCTGGCGGCGCGCATGGTGGAAATCATCCGTTCGGTGCAGCCGCAAGGGCCTTATCGCCTGGCCGGCTGGTCGTTCGGCGGGGTGCTGGCGTATGAAGTGGCGATGCAGTTGCTGGGCATGGATGAGGACGTGGCGTTCGTCGGTCTGATCGACAGTTTCGTGCCGCGCCTGACCGATCAGGGCAAGGCGCGCTGGGGCGACGAGCATTCGCACAAACGCCAGCTGTTGCAGCATTGCACGTTGTACTGGGCCGCTCGCGGCGAAGCGGGACAGGCTGCGCTGGCGCATCTGGCGCTGTTGCAGGCCGAACTCGAGCAGATCGACTTCCAGCCGTTGTTGCAGCGTTGCCGGGAAGAACAACTGCTGCACCCGGACATGGCTGCCGCTGCACCGGAGGATCTGTGGCATTACCTCGACCGTGAAGTGGCCCACGGGCATGCACTGGCTCATTACCGGATCAATCCGCTCGGACTGCCGGTGCATCTGTTCAGGGCGCAGGAACATCCGACGGAGCTGTCGCGGCGTCATCCGACCCTCGGTTGGTCGGACGAGGTACCGGCCACGCTGCTGCGCTGCTTCGATGTGCCAGGCGATCACCAGAGCATGATGCAGTCGCCCCATGTGCAAGTGCTCGGACAGGCGATCAGTCAGGCATTGCACACGTCGGCAGTCATCGAACCCCGCGCGTACCAGCCGCTGTTGACGATCCAGACCGGCCACACCGGGCATGCACCGATTTTCTGTGTGCCGGGCGCCGGAGACAGTGTCACCGGGTTCATCCATCTGACCGAGGCGTTGGGGCCGGAGTGGCCGATTTACGGGCTGCAGCCCCGAGGCCTGGACGGTGTGACGGTGCCCCACAGCCGGGTCGAAAGTGCCGCCGGTTTCTACCTGCGGGCGCTGGAGCAGTTGTATCCCCATGGGCCGGTGCATCTGATCGGGCATTCGTTCGGTGGCTGGGTAGCGTACGCCATGGCGGCGCAGTTGCAGGCGGCGGGGCGCGAAGTGGCGTCCCTGACGCTGATCGACAGCGAGTCGCCGGGCGGCAACAGCGTTGTGGGCAAGTCGTACACCACAACGGCGGCGTTGTTGCGGCTGATCGAGTCGTTGCAACTGTCCAGCGGCAAGTCATTGGGGATCGATGCACTGACCTTCGCTGAAGCCGATGACGCTACGCAAATGCGCCTGCTGCATGAGGGGATGGTTCATGCGGGCGTGCTGTCCGATCGCTCTTCTGCCGATGCGATGCGGGGCCCGGTGCGAACCTTCGCCACGGCGCTGCGCACGGTTTATCGACCGGCTCTGGCCTATACCGGACCGGTGCGCCTGGCGCTCGTGGACGACCCGACGCTGGACACCCTCGGCAACCAGCGTGAACAGGCGGCCATGCTCGAGGGCTGGCAGCGTGAAGCCAGGTATCTGACGGTGTGGTACGGCCCCGGCAACCACTTCACGATCCTCAAGGCGCCCAACGTCTTCAGTCTTGCGGCGTGGTGGCATGACGGGCTGACCGTGGCGGCGGGGCAGGTAGTGTCCTGATCGATTTTTTAACCTGGAGCCCGGCCACTGGCCGGGCTCGACCCTGAACGGAATTGTGGTCATTTATGGAACAGTCGAAGTTGCGCAAAGTCGGTCTGGGGATCGCGTTGACGCTGGTGGCCGGGTTGGTGTTCTACACGGTGCAGGCACCGGCCGAAGCGCCGCAATACCTGACCGCCACGGTCGAACGAGGCGACATTGAAAACGCGGTGCTGGCCACCGGTCTGCTGGAAGGCATCAAACAGGTGGACGTCGGTGCCCAGGTCTCGGGGCAGTTGAAGTCGCTGAAGGTCAAGGTCGGCGACAAGGTCAAGAAGGGCCAGTGGCTGGCGGAAATCGACCCGCTGGTGCTGCAAAACACTTTGCGTCAGGCGCAGGTCGACGAGGAAAACCTGCAAGCCCAGCGCCGGGCAACTCAGGCTCAGTTGCGCCAGACCAAGGCAATCTACGAGCGCTATCAGAACCTGCAGGAGGACGCGTCGATCTCGCGGCAGGATTTCGAAACCGCGCAATCGAACTACGAGGTGCAACAGGCCAATCTGTTGTCGCTGGACGCGCAGATCAAGAGCGCGCATATCCAGATCGACACGGCCAAGGTCAATCTGGCCTACACGCGGATCGTCGCGCCCATCGACGGCGACGTGGTGGGTATCGTCACCCAGGAAGGCCAGACCGTGATCGCCAACCAGTTGGCGCCGATCCTGCTGAAACTGGCGGATCTGGACACCATGACCGTCAAGGCTCAGGTGTCGGAGGCTGACGTCATTCATATCGCACCGGGACAGGAGGTGTACTTCACCATTCTCGGCGAGGACAAGCGTTACTACGGCAAGCTGCGCGGCACCGAGCCCGCACCGCAGAACTTCCTCGAGACCCCGCCCGCCGGCACGCCGAAACAGAACACGGCGGTGTTCTACAACGCGCTGTTCGAGGTGCCCAATCCCGATCATCGTTTGCGTATTTCCATGACGGCGCAGGTGCGCGTGGTACTCGATACCGCCAAATCGGTGTTGACGATTCCGGTGGCGGCGCTGGGCCCACGCAACCACGATGGCAGTTTTCCGGTGCGGGTGCTGGACGCCAAGGGCCAGGCGCAAACGCGCAACGTGCAGACCGGGATCAACAATAACGTCAAGGTTCAGGTCAACGAAGGCCTGGCTGAAGGCGACCGGGTGGTGATCGGTGATCCGGTGGCGAAAATGGCGGGGGCATGAGCATGACCGAACCCCTGTTGCAACTGAGCGGCATCAGCCGCAGTTTCACCGCGGGCGACCGTGAGTTTCTGGCGCTGAAGCATATCGATCTGACGATCAATGCCGGGGAAATGGTGGCGATCATCGGTGCGTCGGGCTCCGGTAAATCCACGCTGATGAACATCCTCGGCTGCCTCGACTACGCCACCGCCGGCAGCTACAGGATCAACGGCCGGGAAACCCGGGATCTGGACAATCAGGCGCTGGCCGAGCTGCGCCGCGATTATTTCGGTTTCATCTTCCAGCGCTACCACCTGTTGCCGCATCTGAGTGCGATGCACAACGTCGAAATGCCGGCGATCTACGCCGGCACGCCGGAGCCGCAGCGTCACGCCCGGGCCCGTGAACTGTTGGCGCGGCTGGGGCTGAAAGGGCACCTGACGCATCGTCCCAGTCAACTGTCGGGCGGTCAGCAACAGCGGGTGAGTATTGCCCGAGCGTTGATGAACGGCGGTGAAGTGATCCTCGCCGACGAACCGACCGGCGCGCTCGATACTACCAGCGGCAAGGAGGTGATGCGCATTCTGCTGGAACTGCACGCCGCGGGGCACACGGTGATTCTGGTGACTCACGACCCGAAGGTCGCCGCCAACGCCGAGCGCATCATTGAAGTCAGCGACGGCGAAATCCTCAGCGACCGCCGCAACGAGCGCGACACCATGGCATTGAGCAGCGAGGATGCCGTGCCACCCAAGTCCACGACAGTGCGGCGTCTGGTGGCCAGCCTCGGTTTGTTCAAGGAAGCGTTCAACATGGCCTGGGTCGCGCTGATCTCCCACCGGATGCGCACCTTGTTGACCATGCTCGGGATCGTCATCGGCATCACCTCGGTGGTGTCGATCTCGGCCATCGGCGAAGGGGCCAAGCGCTATGTACTCAAGGACATTCAGGCCATCGGCAGCAATACCATCGATATCTATTCCGGCACCAGTTTCGGTGACAGTCGTTCGGCGGCCATCGAAACCCTGGTGCCCGCCGACGTGACCGCACTCAATCAACTCTACTACGTCGACAGCGCCACGCCGGTGGTGGGACGCAACCTGTTGCTGCGCTATCGCAACATCGACCTGGATGCGCAGGTCAACGGTGTCAGCGATCTGTATTTCCAGGTGCGCGGGATCAAGATGGAGTCGGGCATTGCGTTCAGCGAAAGCGACGCCCGGCGTCAGGCGCAGGTGGCGGTGATCGATCACAACACCCGAAACCGATTGTTTGGCGAAGGCGTCGATCCGCTGGGGCAGGTGATCCTGATCGGCAACTTGCCGTGCACGGTGATCGGTGTGGCGGCGGAGAACAAGAACATCTTCTCGTCGAGCAAGTCGCTCAACGTCTGGGTGCCCTATGAAACCGCAGCGGGCCGGTTGCTGGGCCAGCGCTATCTGGACAGCATCAGCGTGCGCATCAAGGACGGCCAGCCGAGCAAAGTGGTGGAGGAACACGTCAACAAACTGATGCTGCAGCGCCACGGCACCAAGGACTTCTTCACCAACAACCTCGACAGCGTGATGCAGACCGTGCAGAAAACCAGTCGCTCACTGGCCTTGCTGCTGTCGCTGATTGCGGTGATTTCGCTGGTGGTGGGCGGCATCGGCGTGATGAACATCATGCTGGTATCGGTCACCGAACGGACCCGTGAGATCGGTATTCGCATGGCGGTCGGTGCACGGCAGTCGGATATTCGTCAGCAATTTCTGGTGGAAGCGGTGATGGTCTGTCTGCTGGGTGGCGCCATCGGTATCTCGCTGTCCTACGCCATCGGTCATCTGTTTTCGTTGTTCATCAAAGAGTGGGAAATGGTGTTCTCGCTGACCTCGGTGCTCACCGCCGTGATCTGCTCGACCCTGATCGGCATCGTGTTCGGCTTCGTACCGGCGCGCAATGCGTCGCGCCTCGATCCGATCGAGGCGTTGGCCCGGGATTGACGAAGGCGTAAAAAGACCGCCGTCCTTTGCAGGAGGGCGGTCTTTTTCACGACGGTATCAGGCTGCGTTCGACGGACCGCAGACTGCCGGGCAGTCCTTTGGCGAATACATCCAGCGCATCAGCGAATGACGCCCGCTGATACCGAGTTTGATGGCGGCACGCTTGAGGTAGCTTTCAACGGTATTGACCTTCAGTTGCAACTGCTCGGCCAGCTCAGGCGCGGTGCGTCCGGCGAGCAGGCCGACACACACTTCCATTTCACGGTTCGACAGGCTCAGTCCCAGTTGTTCAACTCGCTCGCAAAAACGCAGGCGCAGGGTTTCCAGGCCTTGCAGGGTCGATTCCGATTGTTCATACGGCTGTCCCTGTGCATCAACGCTTGTCGGTTGCAGGGCATTGATGTGTTTTTCCACCATCGGCAACAGCACCGGGGAAATATCCTGCAGCAGGTTGCGCTCCTGAGCGGAAAAACGTTTTGACGGGCCGCAGCGATAGACCGAGATCACATAGCGGTAACCATCGTTGCGCCGGGTCAGATGTAATTGCGAGGCATCGGTGACGGTCGAGGGTTCCGGGACGGGCAAGTCATTGGCGCCGGGCAGGGGGCTCAGTTCGGAATAGACCGTTTCGGTCAGCAGGGCGGCTTCCTTGACGCATTCGGGCTCGCTGCGTGGTTGCGTACGTCCGAGCGGTTCCACGCGCATCTGCCGGATGTGTGTGGCGTCCACCGCCAGTTGAGTCAGGATCAGGTCATGCAGCATCCGTGGGAAATGCCGGCTGCCCGTGCTGGCGATGACTTTGCCGATGTGAGGAAACAGCTGTGAGTTCATGTCGTTCATCCATGAGTTGCAGTGTGGTACTCGTGCTCCTGAACCACCGGAAAACAGCTCCATGCCCGGCGACAGCGCATCAGGAAATTGGATCCTATCTTAGTACAACGATTCAGCGACGATTTAATGAAGGGGCTATTAGCTAATAACCGACGGTGAAGGAGACAAAGGGATGACGGATGTCAGCGAAATGTCTTACGGCTTAACAGGATCAATTTATAAAAAGTCCTATAAATGACAGTTTTAAAGAGCAAAAAAAGCCCGTTTCAACCGAAGCTGAAACGGGCTTTTTCCCACATCGGCAACCGTTACTTCAGGTTGTCAAAATGGTCTCGCAGGAACTCGTAAAAGCGAAACGCTTGAAACGATCTCCATACGAGGCTCAGTGTACGAAGCAAAAGTTTCATACGTTTTGGCCTCCAGGTCGGGGGCCAGACCTCCAGCGCACTTACCGGACCATGGGCGCCTTCGGACATCAACGTCAGTCCTGTCCATGAGGCGGCCGGTTGTGATCCCTCCGAGCCTTCATTCCGGCACGGGTGCAAAACCGTGTCGAAGGGCATGAAACCGTTATGGTTCCAGCCAAACCTCATGGACGTACTGACGAGTGAGCGCTGGGATATTAACCTGACTTGTGGCGGGATTTTGAGGATCAAGGATAAACGTTTTAGATGTTTTGTAATTCGTTATTTCTGTCAGCACATTTTGAGGCGATACACGTCCGTCAGCCTCTTCCTTGTTTTCGTATGGCACGCAAAATAACGTTGCAACCAAGACCAAAGATTAATAGTATTCCGGCACGTCAGTTCTGTCCGTGAGACAAAAAAGGCCCCAGCCGCAAACTGAGGCCTACCGGAAAACCGCCCCGCAAAGGCGGTTTTTTTTCGCCCGTCGTTCGACCGCCGCCAGCAATACTAGATCTGGTCCACCAATGGCAACGCGGCATCCACCAGCTCGATCCAGTGCCTGACCGGTGTGCGTCCCGCACCGTCAAGGTGGGCCTGGCAACCGATATTTGCGGTGACGATGACTTCCGGATGACCGCTTTCCAGAGCATTCAGCTTCTGGTCGCGCAGTTGCCGGGCCAGGTCCGGTTGAGTGATCGAATAGGTCCCCGCCGAGCCGCAGCACAAATGGGCGTCCGGCACGGTCGTGAGGTTGAAGCCCAGCCGGCTCAGCACCGATTCCACCGCGCCGCCGAGTTTCTGCGCGTGTTGCAAGGTGCAGGGGCAGTGGAAGGCCAGGCGTTGATCGGCATGAATGCCAAGGGACTCGAGCGGCTCCTCGCGCAATACTTCGACCAGATCTTTCGCCAGCGCACTCACGGTTTTCGCCTTCTCGGCGTAGGCCGGATCAGTGCAAAGCAAGTGTCCGTAATCCTTGATGAACGCACCGCAGCCGCTGGCGGTCTGTACGATCGCCTCGGCACCTTGTTCGATGGCCGGCCACCATGCGTCGATGTTCTTGCGGGCCCGCTCAAGTCCTTTGGCCTGGGCATCGAGGTGATAGTCCACGGCGCCGCAACAACCGGCATTTCGTGCTGGAGCCATGCTGATTCCCAGTCGATCCAGCACCCGTGCCGCCGCCGTATTGGTGTTGGGCGACAGACCCGGTTGCACGCAGCCTTCGAGCATCAGCATCTGGCGGGCATGACGGGTTGCCGGGCGGCGCTCGGTTGCAGAGGTGTTGCGTGGCAGTTTGGCTTGCAGAATCTCGGGCAACAGCACGCGGAAGATCCGGCCAGTACCGAGCAGTCTCTTGAACAGAAAGGCATCGGGCGCCACTGCACGCAAACCTCCGCGCAACAAGCGTTGGCCGACGGGCCGCGGCACGGCCGCATCAACCACAGCCCGGCCGATATCCAGCAGGTTGTGATAGTCCACACCGGACGGGCAGGTGGTTTCGCAATTGCGGCAGGACAGGCAGCGATCCAGGTGCCGTTGGGTCTTGCGGGTGACTTCGTTGCCTTCCAGCACCTGTTTGATCAGGTAAATGCGACCTCGCGGGCCGTCGAGTTCATCGCCGAGCAACTGATAGGTCGGGCAGGTCGCGTTACAGAAACCGCAGTGTACGCAGGTGCGCAGGATGCGCTCGGCTTCTTCGGCACGGGGCAGTTGTCGGGCCTTTTCGCTGAGAGTGGTCTGCATGGTTCAAAGCTCCGCGTACAGGCGACCGGGGTTGAAGATGCCCTGAGGATCGAGCTGTTGCTTGAGGCGACGGTGATAATGCAAGAGGGCGGGCGAAAGAGGATGGAAGGGCGCATCGATCAAACCATGGCTGTAGCAGGTCGCATGCCCGCCAACCTTCGAAACCGCCTGGCGGATCAGCGCCGCTTCCTCCCCTGACTTGAGCCACTGCTGGGCGCCGCCCCAGTCAAGCAACCGGGTGCCATTCACGTCCAGTGGCGATGCATTGTTCGGCACTGAAAGGCGCCACAGCGGCATGTCTTCATCGAAGAAGGCCAGGCGCTGTTCATTCAAGTCCGCCCAATAGGATCCGTCGAGTATTTCGCCGCCGAGACGATCACGGGCGGCACCCACCGAACCATCACCTCCTTCCAGCCGCAAATGCAGCCGCTGACCGTCGTGGCAGGCGGCGCTGATCGGCAACGGTTGTTGGCTCCATTCCACCAGGCGCTGCAAGGCTCGCTCGCTGTCCATCTCCAGGCTGATGCTCAGGCACTGACGCGGCCTGGGCAGGACTTTGAGCGAGACTTCGGTAATGACCCCGAGCGCGCCGTAGCTGCCGGCCATCAGCCGGGAAAGGTCATAACCGGCGACGTTCTTCATGACCTCACCGCCGAACCGCAGGTGCTTGCCATGACCGGTGATTATTCGGGTGCCGAGCACGAAATCCCGCACCGCCCCTGACCATGGCCGTCGCGGGCCCGACAGACCGCTGGCGACCATCCCGCCCACCGTTGCGTCGTCGGCGAAGGCCGGAGGCTCGCACGGCAACATTTGTTGTGAAGCGTCCAGCACCGCCAGCAGTTCGGCCAGCGGTGTGCCGCAGCGTGCGGTGATCACCAATTCGGTCGGGTCGTAGTGGACAATGCCGCGATGGGTGCGGGTGTCGAGGATTTCTCCGGCAACGATGCGCCCCAGAAAGGCCTTGCTGTTGGCGCCCTGAATCCGCAACGGCGTTGCAGCGTGCAACGCCTGATTGACCTGCTCAAGCAGCGCGGCGCTGTCATCGACGTCTTTGCCATGATTCATCAGAAACGCTCCAGCTCGGGGAAGGGCAGCTGTCCTGCGTGGATATGCATGGCGCCGAATTCGGCGCAGCGGTGCAGGGTCGGGATGTTCTTGCCCGGGTTGAGCAGACCGCCGGGGTCGAACGCGGCTTTGACGGCATGGAACAGGGTCAGCTCATCGCTGTTGAACTGTGCGCACATCTGGTTGATTTTCTCCCGTCCCACACCGTGTTCGCCGGTGATGCTGCCGCCGACCTTTACACACAGTTCGAGAATTCTGCCTCCCAGGATTTCGGCGCGCTCCAGCTCTCCGGGCCGGTTGGCATCGAACAGAATCAACGGATGCATGTTGCCGTCGCCGGCATGGAACACGTTGGCCACCCGCAGGCCATGTTCGGCGGACAACTGCGCAATGGCTTTCAGCACGCCGGGCAGTTCGCGGCGCGGGATGGTGCCATCCATGCAGTAGTAATCCGGTGACAGACGACCCACGGCAGGAAAGGCATTCTTGCGCCCGGCCCAGAAGCGCACGCGCTCGGCCTCGTCCCTGGCCTGACGCACTTCGCTGGCACCGGCGTTCTCCAGCACCTGGCGTACGCGGAGGCAGTCATCGTGGACGTCGGCTTCAACGCCATCGAGTTCACACAGCAAGATGGCTTCGGCGTCCACCGGGTAGCCGGCGTGGATGAAATCCTCGGCGGCGCGGATCGCCAGGTTATCCATCATTTCCAGGCCTCCGGGGATGATGCCGGCGGCGATGATGTCGGCCACGGCTCGGCCGGCGTTTTCCACGGAGTCGAAGGCGGCCAGCAAGACTTTTGCGGTCTGCGGTCTGGGCAGCAGCTTGACCGTGATTTCGGTGATCACACCCAGCAGGCCTTCGGAGCCGGTGAACAGCGCCAGCAGATCGAAACCGGGAGAATCGAATGCGTCGGAGCCGAGCGTGAGGTGTTCGCCGTCTACGGTGAGAATGTCGACCTTGAGCAGGTTGTGCACGGTCAGGCCGTATTTCAGACAATGCACGCCACCGGCGTTTTCCGCGACGTTGCCACCGATGGAACAGGCAATCTGCGAGGACGGGTCCGGCGCGTAATACAGGCCAAACGGCGCGGCAGCCTGGGAGATCGCCAGATTGCGTACTCCCGGCTGAACCCGTGCGGTGCGAGCGGCCGGGTCGATGTGCAGGATGTTGTTGAAGCGCGCCATCACCAGCAGCACGCCTTTTTCCAGCGGCAGCACCCCACCGGACAAACCGGTGCCGGCACCCCGGGCCACCACCGGCACGTTCATCTCATGACAGATTCGCAAGATGCCCTGCACTTCATCCAGATGTCGTGGCAGAACCACCAGCAGCGGTGTGGTGCGATAGGCGGACAACCCGTCGCATTCGTACGGGGCGAGATCCTCGCGCTGGTGCAGGATTTCCAGTGCTGGCCACTGGTTGTGCAGCGCCTGCAACAGCGCGGTTTTATCGACGTCCGGCAGGGTGCCGTCGACCTGTTCGTCGTAAAGAATGTTCATGCGGGCGCCCCTTGTTTTTATTATCGGCTGCGAGCGATTACTTCAGATCAGCCGCCTCATGTCTTTCGGGGACCTGGCTCGCTTCGTCGCCCCAGGTGCGGTTGACACGCTGCCCACGGATGACCGCCGGCCGTCTGGCGATGTCCTCGGCCCAGCGCTGCACATGGGTGTATTCGTGAGCCGACAGGAACTCGGCTGCGCCGTACACGTTGTTGCGCACCAGTTGCCCGTACCACGGCCAGACCGCGATGTCGGCGATGGTGTAGTGGTCGCCGGCAAGAT
Source organism: Pseudomonas sp. KCJK9016 (assembly GCF_046231795.1). NCBI lineage: Bacteria > Pseudomonadati > Pseudomonadota > Gammaproteobacteria > Pseudomonadales > Pseudomonadaceae > Pseudomonas > Pseudomonas sp. KCJK9016. The sequence goes on from NZ_JBJJMM010000026.1 coordinate 11,716, forward strand.
AAGGGCTTTCGGCAAGACGCCGGTCGAGCACATCCAGCTGACGCTTGGCTTCCATGGTGAAGCGGTTGATCGGGTATTCAAACTTTTCCGGTGCGTAGGCATAAAAATGCCCGAAACCGCCGCCCAGGTAGGGCGCCGAGCCCATTTGCCAGAACAGCCAGTTCAGGGTTTCGGTGCGGCCGGCGAGGTCGGTGGGCAGGAAGGCGCCGAACTTTTCGGCCAGATAAAGCAGGATCGAGCCGGATTCGAATACGCGGATTGCCGGCTCCACGCTGCGGTCCAGCAGTGCCGGGATCTTTGAGTTCGGGTTGACCCCGACAAAGCCGCTGGAGAACTGATCGCCTTCGCCGATGCGGATCAGCCAGGCGTCGTATTCGGCGCCGGCATGACCCAGAGCCAGCAATTCTTCCAGCAGGATGGTGACTTTCACGCCGTTGGGTGTGGCCAGCGAATACAGTTGCAACGGATGCTTGCCGACGGGCAGTTGCTTGTCATGGGTCGGCCCGGCAATCGGACGATTGATGTTGGCGAAGTGGCCGCCGGACGGAGCGCTGTGTTTCCAGACCTTGGGTGGTACGTAAGGCGCCTTGCTCATGAACGAACCTCATCGTCAGTTGCTGAAATGTGTGAGCCGGCAGAAAAAACCACCGGCTCCTGACGAACAGAACACCACAGAACGGCGTTTGAATGCCACCCTGTTGTCCCATCAACTCTTTATATGGTTATTCGATTCGCGGGTGCTGTTGCGCCAGATGATCGCGTTTGGCTTGCAGCTCGGCGATCTCGGCGTCGATGTCCTCGATTTTCTGTTCGATGTTGTCGTGGTGCTCCTGCAACAGCTCCCGCGCTTCAGCGATATCGGAAGCTGCCGGCGCGGCTCCGCGTAGCGGTTTGTTGGCGGTTTCTCTCATGGTCACACCGGTAATCAACCCGACGACAGCGGTCACCATCAGGTAATAGGCCGGCATGTACAGGTTCTGGGTGCTTTCCACCAGCCACGCTGCGACGGTCGGTGTCACCCCGGCGATCAGCACCGAGACGTTGAACGCACTGGCCAGCGCGCTGTAGCGGATGTGGGTCGGGAACATCGCCGGCAGCGTAGAGGCCATGACACCGATGAAGAAGTTGAGCACCACGGCCAGTATCAGCAGGCCGGAGAAGATCAGGCCGATCTTGCCGCTGTTGATCAGCATGAAGGCGGGAATCGCCAGAATGAACAGAGCGATGCTGCCGAAGATGATGAAGGGACGGCGGCCGATCTTGTCGCTGATAAAACCGATGGCAGGTTGTACGAACAGCATGCCGACCATGATTGCGATGATGATCAACACCCCGCGGTTCTCGCTGTAATGCAGGTTGTGCGACAGGTAGCTCGGCATGTAGGTCAGCAGCATGTAATAGGTGACGTTGGTCGCCGCCACCACGCCGATGCAGGTCATCAGGCTGCGCCAGTGTTTGGTCGCGACTTCCTTGAACGACACTTTCGGGCCGCCGGCCAGGCCTTCGCGGTCACCTTGCTCAAGCTTGTCGACATGTTGCTGGAAGGCCGGTGTCTCTTCGAGCGCGTGACGCAGGTAGAGGCCGATCATGCCCAGCGGCAGGGCGAGGAAGAACGGCAGGCGCCAGCCCCATTCCTGGAATTTCTCTTCGCCGATGATTGCGGTAATCAGCACCACCACACCGGCACCCAGGACGAAACCGGCGATGGAACCGAAGTCCAGCCAGCTGCCGAGAAAGCCGCGTTTGCGATCCGGCGCATATTCGGCGACGAAAATCGAAGCACCGGTGTACTCGCCCCCGACAGAAAAGCCCTGGGCCATTTTCGCCAGCAACAGAAGGATCGGCGCCCAGATGCCGATCGAGGCATAGGAGGGAATCAGCCCGATGGCGAACGTACTGAGTGACATGATGACGATGGTTGCCGCGAGGACTTTCTGGCGTCCGTATTTGTCCCCCAGCGCACCGAAGAACAGCCCGCCCAGTGGCCGGATCAGGAACGGTACCGAGAACGTCGCCAGTGCCGCGATCATTTGCACGCCGGGATCGGCCCCGGGGAAAAATACCTTGCCCAGCACATAGGCCACGAAGCCGTAAACGCCGAAATCGAACCACTCCATCGCGTTGCCCAGCGCCGCAGCGGTGATGGCCTTGCGCATCTTGGCGTCGTCGACAATGGTGATGTCTTTCAACCCGATCGGGCTGACGCTTTCCTTTGATTCCATGGGATTCACTCTGCATCGGATCTGTTTTTGTGCAAACCGGCAGGCCCCGAGAGTCTGGGGCCAGAGCGGTTCGCCTTGGCCGATGCCATCTCCTTGATGGCACGGCTTCTTCCAGATCAGATACAAGCGGACACGAAAAAATTCACCACTCAACCGGTTTTTTGCCGATGACGCCATCGTGGCGCGATCTTGCACGCAATTGCGCCGGACTCACGCCCAGTCGTTGTGAAAACGCACGGCTCATGTGTGCCTGGGAATTGAAACCGCAGGCGAGGGCGATCTCCGAAAGGCCGGCGCGGGCGTCGTGCATCAGCGCCCGGGCGCGAGCCAGGCGTCGGTCGATCAGATAACTATGGGGGCTTTTGCCGGTGGTCTGTTTGAAGGCGCGGTTGAAATAGCCTTCGGACAAATCCAGCAATTTCGCCATGGCCAGGACACCCAGCGGACCGTCGAGGCCGGCGTCGATGAATTCGTCGAGCAGGCGCATGCGACGGTCGGTGAGGGCGCCTTGAGACGGTGGAATGGATTGCCCTTGGGCTCGGTCTGCCAGTTCGAGGGCCCAGGTTTCCCATTCATCGTCCACCGAGGCCCTCAGCATCGCGCTGCGCATGCGCGATGCAAGGCGAATGGCCGGCGGATCGATGCGGTTGTTGAAGGCCCGATCACCCACCAGCGCCACGCCGTCGGTGCGAATCACCCGCAGGTATTCACCGCCCGTGGGGGACTCGGACATCACGTCACAGCCAGCCGGGACGAACGCCAGACCATTGGGCAGCGCATCGAAGGGGCGGATCCGATCACTGCCGATGGCGTGCACGCCGCGCTGGCTGTCGAAGGCGAAACCGATCGCCGATTGAGTCGCGACATAACGGGCTGTGTAGGCGGCACCGGGCAACAATTCGATCGCCCACGGGCCGGCCTCGATACGACGGACCGGTTCGGGGACGACGGGTGACGGCGGGCGATGGCTCATGCCCGCCATGGTAGTGAAGAACCGAGGCAAAAGTCAGGTCGGTTTTTTGAAAGCCGACGTGATGTGCCTGTGCCTAGACTGGGGGCCACGCACAAGGAGATTCCCATGCATTTACTGACTCGCCAAGACATCGAACAGGCTGCCCGTCAGGTTTACCAGGTGATGCCGGCCACCGCTCAATATCGCTGGCCGTTGCTGGCCGAGCGACTGGGTTGCACGGTATGGGTCAAGCACGAAAATCACACGCCGACCGGCGCTTTCAAAGTGCGCGGTGGCATCACTTTCATGCACTGGCTTCGGCGTGAACACCCGAACGTTAAAGGCATTGTCTCTGCCACGCGCGGCAACCACGGGCAAAGCCTGGCGCTGGCAGCGCGAGAAGCAGGGCTGAAGGCATTGATTGTGGTGCCGCAGGGCAATTCGCTGGAGAAAAACAACGCCATGCGCGGCTTCGGTGGCGAAGTGGTCGAGTACGGACGGGATTTCGATGAGGCTCGCGAGGAAGCGGCGCGGTTGGCGCAGGCGCACGGGCTCTTTCTGGTGCCACCGTTTCACACCGAACTGGTCAAGGGCGTGGCGACCTATGCGCTGGAGCTGTTCAGTGCGGCACCCGATCTGCACACCGTTTACGTGCCCATCGGTTGCGGCTCTGGCATTTGTGGCGTGATCGCTGCTCGGGATGCGCTGGGTCTGGAGACCCGGGTGGTGGGCGTGGTGTCCACAGAAGCGGCCGCTGCCAAGCTGTCCTTCGAAGCAAAAACCCTGTGCGAGACCGCCTCCGCCAATACCTTTGCCGACGGCCTGGCCGTGCGCAAGCCGATTGCCGAGGCGTTCGATGTCTACGGAGCCGGCGCTGCACGTATCGTCTCCGTCAGCGAGGAGGAAATCGCCGAAGCCGTGCGCGTGTATTACACCGACACCCACAACCTCGCCGAAGGCGCCGGCGCTGCGGCACTGGCGGCGTTGATGCAGGAGCGGCAGAAGATGCAGGGTCAACGAGTGGGGGTGATTCTGTCCGGCGGGAACATCGACCGGTCGGTGTATGCGCAGGTGATTGGCCGAGGATGAGCCCATCGCAACAGAATCAGGGCTTTTTGCGCTTGTGAATCGCCCTGAGTACCCCTATAAGTGCCGTTCCCACTACCAAAATAAAGGGTGCGCGCATGAGCAATGCCTGGAACGAAGGTTATTTCACGGACGAAGGCTACACCTACGGGTACAGCCGGGAAATCAATCCGGTTTTCCAGCGTTATTGTTTGTTGCTGCGCGGTTTTGCCACGCTTGAGGGCAGCGACGGCTATCACTGCGAACTGGGCTTTGGCCAAGCTCGACTACGCCACCACGGCTGTCCCGCTGGATTCGGTGGACCCGCTCAACCTGACTGCCGAAGGCATGGACTTTCTGGAAGGCATCGAGCATCCGGTCATGCGCGAGCAGGCGCGTGATTACTTCGTCAATCAGAACTTCCGTCGCGATCTCTACGTCCGTGGCGCCACCCGCCTGTCCGCCTCCGAGCACCGTGAGCGCATGCTCGGCACCCGCTTCGTTCTGATGCAACTGGCGGACAGTGTTGCGGGCAGCGTCACCGGACCGGCGGGTTCGGCAACCTTGCAGGCGGAAATTTACGGTCCGGTGCTGGAGGCGCTGGCGGACGACGCCTATGTGCCGAAAACCCTGCGCCACTTGCTGGAAGCTACGCAGTCGTTGAGTTATGGCGATGTGGAGCAGGCGCTTAATGTGCTGATCGGAATGGGCGCCGTGGCACCGTGCCAGAGTGAAGCGGCCGAGGCACAGGTGCAGGCGCGCTGCAGCACCCTCAATCTGCAACTGTGCAGACGCTCGCTGTTCGACCACAAGATTCAGGTACTGGCCAGCCCGGTCACCGGCGGTGGCGTGACGGTCAGCCGCTTCCAGCAGTTGTTTCTGATTTCGATCAAGCAAGGCAAAACCCGTCCGGCCGACTGGGCACTGCTGGCCTGGGGCATCATCGGCGGTCAGGGCGAAGGCTTGCCCAAGGACGGCAAGGCACTGACCACTGCCGAAGAAAACATTGCCGAACTGACCGAACAGGCCGAGGCGTTTGCCGAGCGTTCGCTTGTCGTTCTCAAGGCACTGAAAGTCGTTTAGCGGCAATACGTCTTTCGGGATTGGGGTTTTTATCGAACCGGGCGATCAGCGAACAGTTCATCGAGGACCCGACACGCCGTTGCTGCGCCGTCGATGGACTGCTTGTATCCTGCGCGGCCCCGAACAGACGGTCGCCGATGTTGCCTCGGTCCGACAGCGGCCATGAGGGAAACGGACTTTCCAAAAGGTACTGATGTGAAGCGTGATACCCACCTCGTGATGCTGTTGCTGTTGATGATCGGCTGCTCCCTGGCGTCGCTGACCATCTGGAAGGTGCTGAGCTCTCGGGAACAGGCACTGGACGAAGTGAACGTCCACGGGCTGAACCTGACCCAGGCGCTCGCGACCTATTCCGAAGGCATCGTCCGGCAGAGCTCGCTGCTGTTGCTCGGGCTCGTCGAGCGTCTGGAAACCGAGGGCAGCGGCCCCGCGCAGATCGAACGCTTGAGTGCCCTGGTCAAACGCCAACAGCCGCTGATGCCGCAGCTCAGTGGCGTTGCCGTCTACGATAAACACGGCCACTGGCTGATGTCCTCCAACCGACCGATTCCGGCGGGGGCCAACAGCAGTGACCGGGCCTACTTCATCCATCACCGCGACGATCCCTCCCGCGAGCCCTTCATCGGCCCGCCCATCCGTAGCCGCTCGAATCAGGAGTGGGTGATAACAGTCAGTCGCCGCTTCAATGACGCGCATGGAGATTTTGCCGGTGTGGTGGCGGTCACCCTGGGCGTCGAGAACTTCCTGCGACTGTTCGGCAAGCTCGACGTCGGGCAGGAGGGGGCCATCGGTCTGTCCTATACCGACGGTACGCTGCTGGTGCGTTATCCCTTCCGCGAACAGGACATGGGGCGCAATTTCTCCAAGTCGCCCATCTATGCGAAGTACCTGGTGGACCAGTCGGTGGGCACCGCATCTTTCACGTCCAGCCTTGACGGGGTGGAGCGGCTCTACGCGTTTCGCAAGAGTGAAAAGCTGCCGCTGATTACCACGGTCGCGCTCGGCAAGCGCGAAGCCTTGGCGGCGTGGCGACTGGAGGCGCTTTTGTCGCTGGTGGTGGTTGCGTCGTTGTTGGCGCTCACGGGCGTGATCGGCTGGTTTCTCATTGTCGATATACGTCGGCGGACCCAGGTGGAAGGGGAGTTGCGGCTCACCCAACAGCAGTTGCTCGGTTCCAATCGGCAGCTGGAATTGCTGGCGAGGAAAGATGCGCTGACCGGCCTCGCCAATCGCCGCTGTTTCGATGAAACCTTGGCCATGGAAGCGCGCCGGGCACAAAGGGACGGGGCGACTCTGGCCCTGCTGATGATCGATATCGACTACTTCAAGCTGTTCAACGATTCCCAGGGGCATGTTGCCGGCGACGCTTGCCTGCAACGGGTGGGGAAGGTGCTTGAGGCCTGTGTGCGGCGACCGTCGGACCTGGTGGCGCGCTATGGCGGGGAAGAGATCGCGATCATCATGCCCGACACCGATGGCGAGGGAGCGACGGTCGTGGCGCAACTGATTCTGGAGCGACTGTCGCAAGCGTCCATTGCTCATCCGGCGAGCCCGTTCGGCAGGGTGACGGTCAGTATCGGCGTCACCGCGGTGGCCGGTCCGCAGCTTGCAGAGGTGCAGGCGCTGATCGAGGCGGCCGATCAGGCCCTGTACCAGGCGAAGTCCACAGGGCGGAACCGGATGGCAAGGCGTGCTCCCGGCGAAAGTGCCCATTCAGCACAACCCGTGTGAGCCTGCTGAACGGGCCGATAGTGCGCGACGCGCGGCCTCCGGATGGATGACCGCTTAAAACGTCAGCCGAGCAACTTCAGCAGCTTTTCGGCAACAGCGGCGGAACTGGCGGGGTTCTGGCCGGTGACCAGTTTCCCGTCGGTCACGACGTGCACCTGCCAGTCGGCAGCTTTGGAATACCGTGCGCCGAGGCGCCGGAACTCGTCCTCGACCAGGAACGGCACCACATCCGTCAGGCCGACCGCCGCCTCTTCGGAGTTGGTGAACCCCGTCACTTCACGTTCCCGGACCAGCGGCTTGCCGTCGGCACCGAGCACATGCCGCAGCACGCCCGGCGCATGGCAGACGAAACCGTGGGGTTTGTCGCTGCGGGCGAAGGCTTCGATCAGGGCGATGGAGTGCTTGTCCTCGGCCAGGTCCCAGAGCGGGCCATGGCCACCCGGATAAAACACGGCATCGAAATCTTCGGCACGGACATCGGCCAGACGTCCGGTATTTGCCAGCGCTTGTTGCGCCGCCGGATCCTTGCGGAAGCGGTCGGTTTCGGCGCTCTGTGCGTCAGGTTCGTCGCTTTTCGGATCCAGCGGTGGCTGGCCGCCGGCGGGCGAAACCAGCGTGATATCGGCGCCGGCATCCTTGAAGGCGTAATAGGGCGCGGCGAACTCTTCGAGCCAGAAGCCGGTTTTCTTGCCGGTGTTGCCGAGTTGATCGTGGGAAGTCAGAACCATCAAGATTTTCATAGAGCACCTTGGGTGGGGCGGGAGTCGTGGCTGTGCGAGGGATTCACACAGGACCGACACCGGGGAAAGGTTGTCGGGGTGCAGCTTAGTTTCCAATTAGACCAGTCGTCTAGTGATTTTTTATCCGCATGTTTTTCATGGACCGGTGTGGCAAACTCCCGTTCCTTCGAATTAAACGACTGGTCTATTGCCTGGTAATCCGCGCCCCGATGAAACCGACCTACGACGACACCCGCCAACACCTGCTCGACACCGGCCACCGGATGATGGCCGAGAAAGGCTTCACCAGTGTCGGTCTGAACGAGATCCTGCAGACCGCCGGCGTGCCCAAGGGCTCGTTCTATCACTACTTCAAATCCAAGGAGCTGTACGGCCAGGCGCTGCTCGAAGACTACTTTGTCGGTTACCTCGCCGAGATGGAGCGGCGCCTGACGCTGCCCGGCCTGAATGCCCGCGAGCGTCTGATGGATTACTGGCAGGGCTGGCTGGACCGCTGCACGCTGGAGGGGCACGGCGACGAGTGTCTGGTGGTGAAGCTCAGTGCCGAGGTGGCCGATCTGTCCGAAGCCATGCGCCTGACCTTGCGTGATGGCGCCGAGCGCGTGGTGGCGCGCATCACCGCTTGCATCGAGCAGGGCCAGAGCGAAAAAAGCCTGCCCGACGGCGATGCCCGGCAACTGGCGGAGACCCTGTATCAGCTATGGTTGGGGGCCAGTCTGTTGAACAAGTTGCAACGCACCGGGCAGTCGCTGAGCACGTCGATGGCGACCACCCGGCGACTTTTGGGCGCCTGAGCATCTAGTGCGCCTGGCCCTTGCTGATCGAGTGCCGGCGCAGCTTCAGGGCCGTGTCCAGCCGGCTGATCCAGTTGATGTCGTTGAGATCCGCTCCCAGGAGGATTTCGATCCGGGCGGTGCGGTAATTGAGGGTGTTCGGGTGAATGCCCAGCGTCTTTGCAGTCTGGGCGCGGTGACGGCCGCTTGAGAAAAACGTTTCCAGCGTCAGCAGCAGATCGGGTTCATGGCTGAGCTGTTCGATCAGCGACATCAGGTATCGGAGGGTGTTGTCATGGCTGCGCACGCTGTCTTCGATCAGCACGCTGGAGTAGCGTCTGACCCGTGCTTCGGCCCCGTCGACAGGGAACAGGTCAATGGCCTTGATCGCTTCTTGTGCCGTGCCGATCCAGCCGGCGATCCCCTGACTCAGCAGGCCGATGCCGATGCCACGCAACGACGGCAGCAACGCCGGCAGTGACGCGGCGCTGTCGCTCATGCGCTGGTCGCATTGCGTGAGGGTTTCGCCTTTGATGCCCGGCAGCCAGATCACCAGTCTGTCGCGGTACCAGACGCGGATCAGTTCCTTGACGGGGATCTTCAGGTGCCGGGCAACCTGCAGTGTCAGGCGGTCGAATTCGTCTTCGCGCTGCAACGGCTGGACAGGACGCAACGGCAGTTCCAGTGCGAGGGCCACGCGGGGCGTGCTGGCGTCCAGGCCGAGGGCCGACAGGGTTTCCTCAAAGCCTTCGGTATCGTGTGGCGCATGCAACAGAAAGTGATAAAGCCGCTGGTGCAGGTGTTCCCGCCAGCGAACCTTCTGGATCTGTTCTTCCAGATACGCCTGGACCACTTCTTCGGCAATATCGTCGAAGAAGTCGAACATGTAGCCGGAAATCTGCGACAGCAACTCTTTGCTTAATGCATCGTCGACTTTGGCGAGCTCCAGATAACCGCTCCAGATCCCGCGAACACCCAGACTGAAACCGCGCATCAACGATTGCAGAGGCACGCCCTGATGGACGCGCCGGCAACCGATTTCCCGCAGCGCACGGCGAGTGTCCGGTGACAACCCCTCGCCGGTCAGCAGTGTTTCGCACCACAGGCGCGCGGTGTAGCTGAGGGAGTTTTCCAGATCCTTGCGGGCTTCGGGCGTGAGGTCCTTGTAGCCTGCCATTGCGTTGAGCTGGCTGTTGATCTTTGCAGTGAGCAGGGAAGGGGTGTTCGCAAACTCGCGGGTGATCGTCGCAAGGCGAGCGCTGAGGGTGGGAATGGGCGTCATTGCGTTCACCTTTTTGCGCCTGGAAGGGTCGGTTTGACTCGTTGGCGAGTGTCTGTGCGCGCTCTATGTTCTTACGTTCAACAGGCCGGTTCAACAACGCTTTCAGCCCGGTTTTCCGGTTGTTTCCTGTCACAACGAAGTTGTGTTTTTTTCCAATATCGGGACCGTGGACGGATCGGTAAGGTGCGCAGGTCAATTCCTTGTCCAGAGGTTCCGGTTTGCGTCAGTCGTCACTTGCGAAGGTCGGCATGCCTTCATTCGATCCCGTCAGGCTGGCACTGATCCCCGTCGTTCTACTGCTCAGCGGCTGCTCCACATCCCCCTCGCTCGTACTGTTCGGTGCGGCATTTCCCGACTGGTTGTTCTGCATGGTCGGCGGCGTTGTGGCGACCACGGCGATCCACGTGATCCTGGGCAAACACTCGCTGCGCGAACGCATTGCGCCTCTGGCACTGAGCTACCCGGCGCTGACCGGACTCCTGGCGATGCTGTTGTGGCTCGTCGTCTTCCACGGATGAGTGCCCGCCATGAATAAAACCGACGCCAAACCGCGTGCAAGCCGTGTACCGGCGCTGCTGATCGTACTGGCAGCGCTCCTGTTGCTGGGTTATGTGCTCTGGCAAACCGAAACCCGGCCGAGTACCGATGACGCGTATGTGTACGCCGGTACCATCGATGTCGTTCCGGAAGTCAACGGCCGGATCGTCGAAATGCCGGTGCGCGACAATCAGTTGGTCAAGCAGGGCGATCTGTTGATCCGCATCGATGCCCGTCCGTATCAGGACGCGCTGGATCAGGCCAGGGCGCGGCTGGTTACCCTCAACCATCAGATCGGCTTGACCCAGCGCAGCGTGAACGCCCAGCAATACGAGGCCGCATCGGCGGTGGCGTCGGTCGAACGGGCGAGGGCGCAGGCCACTCAGTCCAACGACACCCTTCAGCGTCTGGAGAAACTGCTCGCCAAAGGCTATGTGTCCGTGGAGGCCGTGGATCAGGCGCGCACGGCGCAACGCTCGACAGCCGCCGAACTCAACGCCTCCCGATTGCAGGCACAACGAGCCTCGGCTGCCGTCAGCGGTGTGGATGCGCTGGTGGCGCAGCGGGCCGAGGTCGAGGCGCAGATCTCCCTGGCCGAACTGAACCTGGAATTCACCGAAGTGCGCGCGCCTTTCGACGGACGAATCGCGTCTTTGCGCACCACCGTCGGCCAGTTCGCCTCGGCCTACAAACCCATCTTCACCCTGATCGATACGCGCCATTGGTACGTGATGGCGAACTTTCGCGAGACCGATCTGAAAGGCATCAAGGCCGGCACGACCGCCACGCTTTATCTGCTGGGCGACACCGGCAAGCGCTTTCAGGGGCGGGTCGACTCGCTCAGTTTCGGTGTGCTGCCGGATGACGGCGGAACCGTGATCGAAGGCCTGCCGCGTGTGCAGCGCACCATCAACTGGGTGCGGGTTTCGCAGCGTTTTCCGGTGAAGATCTCGGTGCAGGATCCCGACCCGGAACTGTTCCGCATCGGCGCCTCCGCCGTCGCCGTGTTGCGCCCTGACGAACCGGCCAAGAACGGTCAATGAAACACTCGACAAAAGACTGGAACCGGGGCGGTCTGGAGCGCCTGTACCGGTTTCTGGTCGATGAACTTCAGCCCTATCCCGGTCGTATGAACCTGCTGTTGCGCACGCTGCTGGGCAGTGCGCTGGTGATCATCATCTCGATGACCCTGCAGGTGCCGTTGCTGGCGCTTTCGCTGATCGTGGTGTTTTACGTGACGCAGACCAACGTGGTGCTGACCCGTATGGTCGGGATGCTGTTTCTGGCCGGCGCGACACTGGCCATCGGCTTGACCATCCTGCTACTGAAATTCACCTACGGCTATCCGCTGCTGCGCATTCTCGGCGCTTGCGCGCTGTTTTTCTGCAGTGCGTATTTGATCCGTGTGACCCGGATCGGCGTGGTGTTTTTCGTGGTCGGCATTGTGGTGATTTACGCCCAGACCTTCGTTGATCTGACCGATCAGGCCGAGGCGGTTTTGCGTCTGGTGCTCTGGGTGTGGGTGGCGGTCAGTTACGCCATCGGCCTGACGCTGCTGGTCAACACGCTGCTGTTGCCGGCGGAGCCTGTCCGGCAACTGGAAAATCATCTGCGCTCGCAGTTGCTCACGGTTGCCCGATGTCTGAGTGGCGAGCAGAGCGGGGCAGCGTTGGGTGCCGCTGCTATTCAGCGCAGCGTATTGGCATCGCAACAACTACTGCGGTTCGCCTGCATGCGCGACGCTGACTTTCGCAGTCAGCAGGCCGCGCATCTGGCACGCATCAGCAGTATTTCCCGGCTGTTGACGCTGGCCGCTCAACTGCCGCCGCCCACAGCGAACGCGCTGGCGAACGAATTGTTGCGCCAGGCCGTGCTCGATCTGGAGGCTGCTCTGGAAACGGGCCTGGTGCCTGAAGGATTGTCCGCCCTTGATCAGATCGATACGACCGGTCTGCCCGGCGTGTACGAGCAAATGCGCCTGGAATTGTTGTCTTTTCTCAATGTGCAGGCGGCTGACAGCATTCCGGAAACCAAGCCGAAGAGCGCACCGATGTGGGTGCCGGATGCCTTCGAAAACCCGGTGTACACGCAGTTTGCCGTCAAGACGCTGCTGGCCGCATCGCTTTGCTATCTGTTCTATATGGGCACGGACTGGCAAGGCATTCACACCATCATGCTGACCTGCCTGATCGTCGCTCAACCCAGCCTCGGCGCTACCGGGATGCGCGCGACGTTGCGGGTCGGCGGTGCGCTGGTGGGCAGCGCTTTGGCATTGGCGATGGTGATCCTGGTGGTGCCGCACATCGACGGAATCGTCGGCCTGTTGTTCATGTCGTTGCCGGTGATCGCGCTCGGCTCCTGGATCGCCGCCGGCTCCGAGCGTATCAGCTACGCCGGTGTGCAGATCGTGTTCACCTTTGCGTTGGCGTTGCTGGAGCAATTCGAGCCCAGCACCAACCTGACGGAGATTCGCGATCGCATCATCGGTGTGCTGCTGGGTGTCGGGATTTCCCTGTTGATTCACGCCTTTTTGTGGCCCGAGGCAGAAGGTGAAACGCTGCGTCAACGATTGGCGACGTTGGTGAACCAGCTCGCGGACTCACTGAAGACGAGACGAAAAGCCGACGACGCGCCCCGTGACTTGCGCGTATGGAACGAGTTGGCCGACTGCCAGGCGATGGTGGCCCGCGTGGCGCTGGAGCCGGGGTGGCAGGTTGCCGAGAGTCATCAGGAAGTGTTGGTCTTGCGCATGCAGGAATTGCTGGTACGGCTTCGCACCATCGCCATGGCAATCGATGCGCTGCAAGTGGAACTGGCTCACGGTCAGTCCCAAGGCGAGGACTGGCTGGCATCCCTTGAACTGTGCAACGAAACGGCGACCGTGCTGGATGACTATGCGCAGCAACTGAAGGGACAGCAGGGCTTTGCGGTCGCGAGCGGGGCGCTGGAACGCTTGCGGGAATACGCCAGCGCAAGGCTGGCGGACGATGAACTGAAAGCGCGTTTTCTTCAGTTGCTGGCCAGCGTGGAAAACCTGCCTGCCCGTTAATGCGACGAAACATACTCCGAGGGCGAAGTCGGCGCAGGCAAGGCATACGTCGCCTTCATCCATTCGATCTCCGCCTGCGGCGTCCTGCCAAAAAAGCGTTTGAACTCGCGACTGAATTGCGAGGCGCTTTCATAACCCACATTGAACGCCGCTGCCGAAGCGGTCATGGCATTGCGCAGCATCAACAGCCGCGCCTGATGCAGACGTGTCGACTTCAGGTATTGCATGGGTGAGGTGTCCGTGACGCCGCGAAAGTGCAGGTGAAAATTCGGCACGCTCATGCTGGCTTCATGGGCGAGTTGCTCGACGTCCAGGCGCTCCTGATAGCAACTGTGGATCTTGCGGATCGCCCGGGTCACCTTGCCGAAATGCCCCTGTCGGTTGAGCGCGGCACGCATCGATCCGCCTTGTTCGCCGGTCAGAATGCGGTAGTAGATTTCCCGCAGCAGTGATGGCCCCAGTATCTGCGCGTCCCCCGGGATGCACATGGCTTCAAGAAAGCGCAATGTCGAAGCGCGGAGCTTGTCGTCCATCGGCGAAGCGTACATGCCCTTGGGTTGCGCATCGCTCGGGCCGTGCAGGTCATCCACTTGCTGCATCAACTCGCTGGCCAGGTGGAAGTCGAGGTGCATGTAGATCGCGAGCATCGGCTCGGCCTCGGTGGCATCGGTTTCCATGGTGAACGGGATGGGCACGGACACCACCAGATAATGCTGGGCGTCGTAGACGTAGACGTCATCGCCCAGATACCCGCGTTTGCGTCCCTGACAAAGGATCACGATGCCCGGGTCGTACAGCACCGGTGTGCGGTTGAGTGGCCGGTTGGAGCGCAGGAAGCGGACACTTTCAAGCGCACTCAAGTTGTAGCCCTCGACCGGTGTGAGGGTTTCCATGAGCTGCACCATGCGCGAGGTGCCAGGGTCGGCCTGCTTCATTGCGTTCTCTCTATTGGCCACTCAATGGTCGGTGGAGCGAGTCAGCGCTTCCCACTGATCGATCTCGCTGGCTGCCTGTTGGAGCTTTTCACGCACCAACCGCAGCGCGTCACTGCCCAGAAGCACGTGTGCCGGTGGTGTCGGGCTGGCGATGATCTGCAACATCGCTTGAGCCGCTTTTTGCGGGTCGCCGAGTTGCTTGCCGCTCTTTTCTTCGCGCGCCTTGCGTACCGGATCGAAACTGGCGTCGTAGTCGGCAATGCTGCGCGGCGTGCGCTGCATCGAGCGACCGGCCCAGTCGGTTCGAAATGAACCCGGCGCCACGGCAGTCACGAAGATATTGAAGGGCGCCAGCTCCTTGCTCAGCGTATCGGAGATGCCTTCGAGCGCAAACTTGCTGCCGCAGTAGTAGGCGATCCCCGGCATCGTGATCGTGCCGCCCATCGAGGTGATATTGATGATCTGGCCCGCGCGCCGCTTGCGAAAGAAGGGCAGGAACGCCTTGATCAAGGCAACCGCACCGAACACGTTCACGTCGAACTGACGGCGCATCTCTTCCAGCGGCGACTCTTCGAAGATGCCTTCGTGGCCGTAACCGGCGTTGTTGATCAACACATCGACCGGGCCATGAGTCGCTTCAACTTCGGCAATGACGCCGTCGATCCGGTCGAAGTCCGTGACATCCAGCTTCACTCCGTAGGCGTTATCCACGGAGAGCGACTGAAAGGCGTGCAAGTCGGCTTCCCTGCGCACAGTGCCGATTACGCGATGGCCGGCCGCGAGTGCTTCCCTGGCCAGCGCATGGCCGAAGCCGCTGCTGACGCCGGTAATGAAAAGGGTCTTGGTGGTGGACATGACGGGCTCCGGTGAATGGGTTTCAGCTCATGGTAGCCATCGAAGAAACGCCGACCTATGTCGGTTTGTCTTTGAACATTGCCTATTCCTATCAGCGAGGCGAGAAAACGGCCGATGAACTTTTTGCATGGCTTCGGGCATCCAAGCAGAACCAGACTCAACGCGCTGATATCAGCCAAGGACAGACGATGACCTTTCTAATTTTCCTGTTGGCCTGCGGTGCGGCAGCGAGCACCGGGATGATTTTCCAGCCGGGCCCTTGGTACCAATCGCTGGTCAAACCACGCTTCACACCGCCCAACTGGGTGTTTCCCGTTGCCTGGACCACGATCTACCTCTTGCTCGCGTGGGTCGGCTATCGCCTGACCCTGACCCCCGGCAGCGAAACGGTCCTCGCCTTGTGGGCGGCGCAAATTGCATTGAACACCTTGTGGACACCGGTATTCTTCGGCGCACACCGCATCCTCGCCGGCATGCTGATCATCACGCTGCTGTGGCTGGTGGTCGCCGCAATGGTGGTGTTGGCCTTGCGCCTGGACGTGATTACCGGTTTGATCCTGTTCCCTTACCTGGCATGGCTGTGTGTCGCGGCGGCGTTGAATTTCTCCATTCTGCGCAACAACCGCGGGTAAAAAGGACGTAATGAAGACATCAATGGACTGGTCCGCTGACGAAACTGCCTCACGGCAGCTCGCTGGTTGCTGAGTGTTGTGGTAGGGCTGTGGACGTGGAGGCGCATCTGTTGCCGGAAACGGCGCATGGGGTGATTCATTTTCCGCTGGAGTTGGCGGGGAGGGTGGTTGGGTATGGTCGGGCGTGGGCTGCTATGAATCGCTGCTGATTGGTGGCTTTTATGGAGGGCTGTTTTCGGCCAATAGCAGCCACCCAATGATGTCTATCAAAGTGCTGACATGAACCCGCTTCAGCCGAAGATGTATATGCAGTCGTCAATATGTTCCAGTTCCTGTCGCGTGTATCGGGCGTGGCAATATTGTCGAATGTCCTCCAGTATTCCCCTGATAGGAACTGGCTGCGATGGGTCTTCAATCAACTCAATCAAGAGCTGATAATCAGGGGCTACCCCTTTGAGGTATTTCTCTATTAGCTCTTTGAGTGCTGTTCGAGCTTGCTGATCGGTTAGCATTGCTTCTCCGGCGAAACAGGCGACCCCTTCGTGATAATCGGTAATAGTCGCCAGATGCGTTTCAGAGACTTATACGGTTTAAAAGGGCGACTTGCTATTTACCTTTGTTTGCATTTTTCAAGCTCGCTTTGACTGTTTAATGTCGTATCCAAGCCAAGTCGATACTTGCAATAATTAATAACCAGGCTTCGCTCCCCCTCACTTAGCTCGCTTAATTTTTTGTCATCTGATTCGTACGCAAAAATATTTTCGAATTCTATCTGAAATGTAGGGCTCTTTTTTATAAAGAATACTTTTTCCGGGTAGGCGTCCTCCATTTTTTCGTAAAAGCCTATATAAAGTATGGCGATAATCGTGGTTGATAATATGATTAACAGCGATTTCATGATGAAGGCGGTCGCAAAAGTTTGGTTTTAATTCGAAGGTTTCTAACAAGCTCCATGCCAATATTACCAGGGCATATTTTTCCTTCGCCGGCTTGCATGGGGAACTCACGGTGCCCACCTAACGTCGTCACCCTGAAAACGCTGGTCAGGGCCTGAATCAAGGTCAGAAGGGTATCAATTTGTATAGCAGGAATTTTCTGGTCCATATTGCCGTTGATGCTTTCGAGGGCTTGTCGAGCAAAAGCGACTATATCGCCTCCCTCTTCGGCGGTAGTCAGGTTTTCCAGCAAAACGATACCAATCACACCTGTGTTGTAGTTATGTACGCTTGATCCCTTGAATCGTATGTCACGTCCTTCGAAGACTTTACCCGTACAATCGATGCCATAGTGATAGCCGATATCATCAAACTTGGCCTGATGCTCACTCTGGATCGCGCGCATTTGTCCTGCACCAGCACCGCAGCCTACACTTCGTCCTGCGTGGTGAAGGGCGATCATCGAGTAGTCCCAATCATCTACCATTTCACCTTTTGCTTTATGTGCTCCCCATGATGATCGCTCTACAAATTCGCACTTGTTTTTGCTGAGTAGTCTGATGATCGCTTCTCTAGTGGCAGCTCTATCGTTGACCGTGATAATCGTGGGAGCAACTGGCGCACCGGGTTTGACTTCAGCCGCTTTTGCTTCGGTAGTAAATTTTTCAGCCATTCTGGGTCAGTCCATTAGTTCGTCAAGCGTGCGAGCTGGAGAATTGAAATCAATGCTCATGGAAATATTGGCATCTTTGACGGGAGTTTTAATCTTCGCTATCCCAGCGCTATCGGTGACACCTGTGATCTTTTGACCATTTACAGTGGCAGTAAAATTTCTTCCGACTAGAGGTTGCCCCGTCTCGCTATCAACGATACTGAAAGTATGCCCATAAGTTTTCTGCAGTAGCAGCGGGAGTGGAGGTGTGAACGGTGCAGGAGTATGGGAGTCGCCGATGATCACCGTTCCCGAGCCACCAATAACTACGTCGCCGTGTGTGCCGGTGGTTCCCACCAGCGCGGCATTTTTGCCATTGATGAACACCGTCGCAGACACTGCCGAGTCCAAAGCGCTGCCACAGGTGCAAGTGTCGCCTTTCGTTGCAGCTGCGAGGCCGTCGAAAAACACATCGGAAGATCCGGACGCAATGGCTTTGGGCCCGTGCCCAGGCATAGGGCAACTGGTGGGGTCAGTCAAGCGTGCAGCTGGCTTTGCCATGTATGACTTCCTGTCTACGATTTTTCCAAGGGCGACTGTATCAGAGTTGCGCCGAACAGTGGCTCAAGGCATTGCTCTGGTTGGCATATCGGCAACCGTTTTGAATCGACTCTGGTTAGGCAGATGTCGATGAGCGTCAGCTTTCGGCTGTGGATTCAACCGGTCAAAAAACAAAGGGTGAGGGCCGCTCCTGATCCACCCGTTTAACCCTCCAAAAATCCCCGTTTAAAAGACACCATCCGTTACGCCCTCAAGGCTACACAACCTTGCGTCATTGCCTACGACTACGCCAGAATCCGCCGGCTTGTGCGTCTGGGGCGCGGGTTTTATCGTTCCATGGTCACTGAAAAACAGTGATCGGGTTTGGTAGCCCGGTTCTCCATATGACGCATAACGTCACCTAGCGCGGATACCTTTTCGGTATCTGACTTATGGTGGCCATGCGCAGGGCGTCTTCGGGCGCGCCGGATTTTCCATATGGGCCGGTCTACCAACCTTCGTATGGCCACCACCCCTCGTTTGGTAGCGAGAGTGATGGCTCCTTAAGTCCCATATGGAGTTTCACCATGATCAAACCAACACCCAATCCCCCAGAAACCGACCCGGTTTCCCCCTACCAATTCCCCGATTCCCGCACCCTCAACGAAGCCGCCGAACGCGCCCTCGACCACTACCTCACCCCGCAACAACGCATCATGGGCAGTCACACCACACACGACCCCATGTTCCTGGCCAACCCGGCCTACAACAGCGAATCCCTCCTGGCCAATGCCTGCGAGTCCCTTGATTCCGCGAGCGAAATGCTCAGCAACTTCGCCGCGATCTTGGAACCCGGCCATCGCAAAACGGCGCTGGGCATCGCGCAAGTGGTGATGGTCGCGGGGCTGGCTGTGAATCAGGCGTTGGATCATGTCGAGGTGAAGACGTGATCGGTTGATGGCTGTCGCTCAATAGCCGAAAAGAAAATGGCCGAGGTTGTCAGGTATAGCTGACGACCTCGGCCATTTTCTTTTTTCCTGCACCGCTCAACGTTCCCACAAAGGGGGAGGCCTCGTCAGTCCGCGATATCTACACTTTTCCCACCACTTGCCGCGCATCCCGCCGTACCGCCTGTGGAGGCACGCCGAAGCCTCGAATGAAGGCTTCCCGCATATGGCGCCGATCGCGAAAGCCGGATTCGCTGGCGACCACATCGAGGGAGTGTCGGCTCTGTTCGATCATCAATCGAGCGGCCTCCAGACGCAGGCCTTCGATGGCTTTGGCGGGGGATTGGCCGGTTTCTGCGCTGAATATGCGGGTGAATTGACGAGGGCTCAGGTGTGCCACGCCGGCCAGTTCTTCGACACTGAGCGGTCGGCTCAAATGCTGGCGTGCATAGTTCAGCGCGCTTTGGATGCGGTCGGATTTGGGGGCGAGGTCGAGCATTTCCGAATGCTGCGACTGGCCGCCGGAGCGGTGCTGGTGCATCACCAGTTTGTGCGCCACCGAACGGGCGACATCGGCGCCCAGATCCTTTTCCACCATGCCAACCGCGAGGTCGAGTCCGGCGGTCATGCCGGCCGACGTCCAGAAGGGGCCGTCGACGATATAGATGCGGTCGACGTCGACGCTGATTTCAGGATGGCGCTTCTGCAAGGCCTGCGCGTAGGCCCAGTGGGTTGTGGCGCGGCGTCCGGTCAGCAGGCCGGCTTCGGCGAGGATGAAGCCGCCGGTGCAGATGCCGACCGTGCGCCGCGCCTGGTTGCCGGCCTGGCGCACGAAATCGAGCACAGCAGAGGCCGTTTCGGTTTTTACCGGATCGTTGACCCCGACCACGATCCAGGTGTCGGCCAGTCCGGGCGCTTCAAGCGGGCGGGTTTCCATGGCCAGCCCCAGCGAGGAACGCACCGTGCCGCCGGCCGGCGAGAAGTTTTCGATGCTGTAGAAGGGGGCTTCGGCGATCTGATTGGCGAATTCGAATACGGCTTGAGTTGCCAGGGAGAGCACCTGAAAACCGTCAGTGAGCAAGTAGCCGATGCGATGCATGGTGATTTCTCGAATGTCCTGAATCCATACCATATACGTCATTTGAGATATGGCCAAGCCGTCGCATCCTGTTCTCCAGTACTTCCCACAACCCTGGAGACTCGACATGACTCAATCCCGCCTCGGTACCGCCCTGATCACCGGCGCTTCGTCCGGCATTGGTGCCATTTACGCTGAACGCCTGGCCCGCCGTGGCCATGACCTGATTCTGGTCGCACGAAATCGCGACCGCCTGAATGTCCTGGCCAAGCGCCTGAGTGAAGAAACCGGCCGTCACGTTGAAGTCCTGGCGGCCGATCTCTCCGACCGGGCCGATCTGGCACGGGTCGAAGCGCGGCTCAAAACGGACGCCAACATTTCTGTGCTGGTGAACAATGCCGGGGTTGGCGCGACTCAGCCCTTGCTGGAGTCGGACGTCGACAAGCTCGAAGACTTGCTCACGCTCAACGTGAACGTGCTGATGCGACTGACATACGCAGCGGTCCCGGGCTTTGTCGCCCGTGGTGACGGCACGTTGATCAACATCGCCTCGATCGTGGCCATTGCACCGGAGGTGTTGAACGGTGTTTACGGCGGCTCCAAGGCGTTCGTCCTGGCGTTCAGCCAATCCTTGCGGCATGAATTGGCGGACAAAAATGTCCGGGTCCAGGTGGTGCTGCCGGGCGCGACGGCCACTGAATTCTGGAGCGTGGCCGGCACGCCGCTGGAGCATCTGCCGCAGGCCATTGTGATGCGGGCGGACGACATGGTGGACGCGGCGCTGTCCGGCCTCGACCAGGGTGAGTTCGTCACCATTCCGGCACTTCCCGAGCTCGCCGACTGGAGTGCCTACGAGGCGGCGCGCCAGAAGCTCATGCCTGACCTGTCGCGCAGTACACCGGCTGCACGCTATCGCGACTGACGTTCGACGCAGGCATCGATTGGCGAACGAAGGGGGCTACAAACATAGGGGCAAAATTACGGGGTGAAGTTCTCACTCCGCACGCGTCAGGCTTGAACGATCGTGCAGAACTCCTATGATGCAAAAGGCTTGCGCCTGCGCCTTGCAAACGGCGACGCCCCCATCGTTTCCCAGAGAGATCGCCCCTCGTGGAGCCCATTCCAGACGCCTTGCATGAGTCCCTCACGACCCGGTTCGTTTTTGGTCCGTTCTGCGTCGTTCCTGGTAAACGGCTGCTGACCCGCAACGGTGTTCCGGTGGAGATCGGCGGCCGGGCGCTGGATCTGCTGATCGCCTTGCTGGAGCAGCCGGGGCGCGTGCTGTCCAAGTACGATCTGATCGAAAAGGTCTGGCCCGACAGCGTGGTCGCCGAAGGCAGTCTGCGCTTTCACATGACGGGCCTGCGGCGGATTCTCGGGGATGGCGAAGAGCAGGCGCGTTACATCACGACCCAGGTGGGAGTGGGCTACGCCTTTGTGGCGCCGCTGGAAAGGCAATTGTTGGAGGCTCAGCCGGCATCCACGCAGCGCCGCCGCGAAAGTAACGTCTGCAGCCTGCCACCACGGGCGAAGCTGATCGGTCGCGAAACCGATCTGCAACTGGTCGTCGATCATTTGCAGCAGCCCAGGTTGTTCACCCTCGTCGGCCCCGGTGGCGTCGGCAAGACCAGCCTGGCTATCGAAGTGGCGCATCGCATCGCGGCCCAGGGCTATGAACGTGTCTGTTTCGTCGATCTGGCGCAAGTGGAAGACTTCGCGCTGGTGCCGTCGGCACTGGCCAGATCGCTGGGCATTGCAGTGCAGGCGGAAGACCCGCTGTTTGTCCTGCTCGCGCATCTGCGTGATCAGCGGCTGATGCTGGTCATCGACAATTGTGAACACCTGATCGACGCCGTTTCGACCCTCCTGGAACAAATCAGCGACAGCGCGCCGGATGTGGGCATTTTGGCGACCAGTCGCGAGCCATTGCGCGTGCGCGGTGAATACGTTCACTGGCTCAATCCGCTGGAGTTTCCTCGCGAGTCCCGGCACCTGTCCACTCAGGAGCTGCTGGCATTCGCTGCGATCAGGCTGTTTGTCGAGCGCGCTTCGTCGAGCAATGCGGCGTTGCTGCTGGAGGCGGAGGGCGGGCAGATGATCGCGGACATCTGCCAACGCCTGGAGGGCATGGCGCTGCCGATCGAACTGGCGGCGATGCGGGTCGCCAGCCACGGCCTGAAGGCCACGCATGCCTTGCTCGGCGAGCGCTTTTCACTGGGCTGGTCGGGGCGCCGGACGGCGGTGCCGCGGCATCAGACGCTGCGCTCCATGCTCGACTGGAGTTACGACCTGTTGTCGCCGCCGGAGCGTCTGGCGCTGGAGCGGTTGTCGGTGTTTGTCGGGCCGTTCTCTCAAGAGGCGGCGTCCCAGGTGGTGGCCGAGTCTCAGTCCGAAGGCCCGGCGGTGGCCGCGATCCTCGATGATCTGGTGTGCAAGGGGCTGGTCACGGTCGATCACAGTGATTCGACGGACTCCTATCGGCTTCTGGAGATGACACGCGCCTATGCCCGGGAAAAACTGACGGCCCGGGGCGATGCCGAAGTCAACTCGCTGGCCTTCCGGCATGCGGCGTATTACATGGATCTGCTGGGCCACCCCGGTACCTCGCCCGATGAGTTTTTCCGCTACTTCGGGCGCCTTGCCAGTCAGTTGGGCAACGTACGCAGCGCGCTGGAGTGGAGCTTCGGTCCCCATGGCGATCCAGGCCTGGCATTGCCCCTGGCGGCGGCGAGTGCTCCGTTGTTTTTGCATTTTTCGTTGCTGGTCGAGTGCCGGACCTGGTGTTCCCGGGCCGTGGAACTGCTCGAGCTGGGGTACTACGGCACATCGACCGAAATGGAATTGCAGGCGGCCCTCGGGCTGGTGCTGATGTTCACCCAGGGCAACAGCGAAGCGGCCGAAAAGGCCTTGCTCCGGGCGCTGGACATCGCCGTTGCGCTGGCGGATCACGGATCACAGTTGAGGCTGCTGGGGCGCTTGCAGATTTTCTACGAGCGCATTGGCGATTTCCGCTCTTCGCTGGCATGGGCAGAGCAGGCCGCCGTGGTCGGCAATGTGCTGAATCAGCCGGCAGCCATTGCGATTGCTTCATCGCTGACCGGCATCTCCCATCATCTGTTGGGCGATCAGCGTCTGGCCCGACAGGAGCTGGAGCGCTCGCTGCGCAACAGCTTGCCGTCCCACCCCGGCAACACGATTTACTACGGCTTCGATCATCGCAATCGTACCGGGTTGGCACTGGCCCGTTCGCTGTGGTTGCAGGGTTTTCCCGATCAGGCCCGGCACTGGGCCGAACTGATCGAAGCCGAAGCGTCGGCGCTGCAGCATCCGGTCACCTACTGCATCGCGATGGTCTGGATTCTGTGCATCTATATCTGGACCGGCGATCTGGAGAAGGCACTCGCCAGTCTGGAGCGGTTCAGTGCGGTTGCCGAAACCAATGCGCTGGGCCCGTACATGGCTGCCGCCCATGGCTTGCGAGCGGCGATTGCCATCCGGGCCGGGCAGCCTGGCGATGCGGTGCCGCTGCTGGAAGAAAGCCTGGCGCGGTTGCGTGGCATGCGCTATGAGCTGCTCACGACATCCTTTGAAATCGCACTGGCCGAGGGCCTGATGCTGGGCGGGCAACACGATAAGGCGCTGGCGCTGGTCGACGGCACCATCGATCACTGTCGTCAGAGCGGCGACGCTTTCGCATTGCCGGAACTGCTGCGGATCAAGGCCGGTATTCTCAAGTTGATCGACGGCGAGAATGTTCAGGCCATCACGACCCTGCTTGAGGCGTCCATCGCGCTGAGCCGCGATCAGGGAGCCTGGGCATGGGAGCTGAGGACTTCGATGGATCTGGCCAGGCTCTGGCTGGAACAGGGAAGGGCGGAGCAGGCCGGGGCGTTGCTCGGCGCGTGTCGCGAGCAGGTCTCGGAAGGTTTCGACACCCTTGACCTGCGCCGGCTGGAATCCCTCTGGCAAAGCCTTTGCGTCACCCGCGAGTGATCAGCGCCGCCATTTTCACCAGATCCGCCAGCGAGCGGGCTTTCATCTTGCGCATGACCTTGCCCCGGTGGGCCTTTACCGTGATTTCGCTGATATCGAGGTCAGCGGCGATCAGCTTGTTCAAACGACCGCTGACCACCGCGGCCATGATTTCCTGTTCGCGGGGTGTCAGGGTCCTGTAGGCCTCAAGCACGGATAGCACGGCTTTTTCTTCCTCCAGCGCCGCGCGGCTGCCTTCGAGCGCCTCGCTCATGGCCGTGAGGAGCACGTCATCGTTGAACGGTTTGGTCAGAAACTCCACTGCGCCGGCTTTCAACGCTCGCACCGTGCGCGGAATGTCGCCGTACCCGGTGATGAAAATGATCGGCATGTTGTAGCGCTCGTCAGCCAGGGACGTCTGCAAATCCAGACCATTCAGGTCCGGCAGGTTGATATCCAGCACCAGACAACTGGGAACCCGCGCCCGAGGCTCGGCGAGAAAAGCCTGCGCGGACTCGAAGAGTCGTGGCTGCCAGCCGGCGCAGCGGATCAGCAGTTCCAGCGACTCGCGCACGGAGACGTCGTCATCCACAACGAAAACCACAGGCGTGACGTCACTCATCGAAGAAGCTCCGTGGCCGGGGGGCACTGTGCGATTGCTGTTCAACATGGCGATTCCTTTTCTTTGCCGCTTCGCGCTCAGTCGAGGGGCAGGGCGGCGCTCAGGGCCTTGAGCAGTTGCGCTTCACTGAAAGGCTTGAACAGGCACTCCACCGCGCCAGTGTTCATCAGCTTCGCCTGTTGGCTGGCGTCGGCGTGAGCGGTGATGAAAATCACCGGGATGCGATAGCCGCGACGCAGCAGTTCCCGATGCAGATCCTGCCCGGACATGCCCGGCATGGCCACATCGAGAATCAGGCAATCGGTCAGGCCGAGATAAGGCGACGCCAGAAACGCCTGGGCCGAGGCGAACGCCTGGACAGCGAACCCGAACTCCCTGATCAGGTCAGGCAGCGATTCGCGAACCGACTCGTCATCATCGACAACCGATACGAGCAAGTACTTACCCATCAGTGACTCTCCATGACGCGACCGGAGACATCGCGGTTGTCGGTTGGCGCAGACTCGTCCGCACACGGAATTGAAAAGGCGAACGTCGTACCCGGTCCGTCGTGGGCCGTGGCCCGGAGCTGCCCGTCGTGGTGTTCGATGATGGAGCGACTGATCGACAGACCGACTCCCATGCCCGAGCTTTTGGTGGTGTAGAAGGCATTGAAAATCCGTTCCATGTCCTGTGGATCGACGCCGATGCCGCTGTCCTTCACCGCCAGATAAACGCTCCGGTCTTGCTCCTGGCCGGTGCTGACGATCAATTCTCTGGAGCGACCGGTAATGCTGCTCATGGCCTCGACGGCGTTCATGATCAGGTTGAGGATCACCTGTTGAAGCTGGACCCGGTCGCCCCTGACCGGTGGCAGGGCCTCGGCGAATCGAGGATGAAGCACCACGCCGTTGCGTTGCAGCTCGCCCAGCAGCATGGCGATGACCTCCCGTGCGGCGTCGTTGAGGTCGACGTTTTCAATGGTGATGCTTTTTTTCGAGAACAACGCCCGCAAGCGGTTGATCACATCGGCCGCCCGATTGCCGTCGCGAATGGTGCGGCGTGCGGTTTCCAGGGCTCCGTCGACATTCGGAGGGTCGGCCCCAAGCATCCGCAGGCAGGTGCTGGCATTGGTGATGATGCCGGCCAGCGGTTGATTGACCTCATGGGCAATCGATGCGGTGACTGCGCCCAGGCTCGCGACTCTGGCCAGATGCGTCAGTTCGGAGCGGGCCTTGGCCAGAAAGCCTTCCGCCCGTTTGCGGTCTTCGATGTCGGTGTTTTCGCCATACCAGCACACGATCCGGCCCGCCTCGTCGCGCTGGGGTACGGCGCGGATCAGAAACCAGCGGTAAATGCCGTCGAAGCGTTTCAGGCGTGCCTCGTACTCACCGGCATCGCCCGAATGCAAAAGCGCTTGCCAATAAGCGCCGAGCCCCGGGGCGTCGTCGGGGTGGATCGAGGCCGTCCAGCCGTTCCCGCACGCCTCTTCGAGCGACATGCCGGTGTAGTCGCACCAGCGCCGGTTGACGAAGCCGACACTGCCTTCGGGCGAAGCGCTCCAGACGAACCCGGGAACGGCATCGATGATGCCGCGCAGGCGCTCCTCCGAGCGGCTGACGTCTGCGAGGGCCTTGGCGATCAAGACCTTGTCCCGCCGGCGTTCATCGATATCGACTTGCAGCACGCACCAGCGAGTGATGGTGCCCTCGCTGTTCCTGACCGGCAGGCCGCGCACATGAAACCAGCGATAGACCCCGTCGGCGCGTCGAATGCGATGCTCGACGTCATAGGGCGTGCCGGTGCCGACCGAATGCATCCACGCCGCAGTGACCGATGGCAGATCGTCCGGGTGCACGGTGTCGCTGGCCTGCCAGTTTTTCAGTTCATCGAACGGGATGCCGATGTAGTCGAGGATTTGCCGGTTGACCTGCTCCAGTTCACCGGACGGCGTCATGAAGGCGACCATGGCCGGAATGCTGTCGATGATCGAGTCGACCTCGAACAGTGGCAGCCCCCTGTCATTGACGTGGCCCGGCCCGTCTTCGATGACGCGCTCCTGCTCATTCGCCATATCGATTCTCATTGTGCAGTCACCGTTGAACAAAGATGCGCCTTCTGCTGGCACCCGCCCATCATACTTTGGTGTCGCTTGCCGCGAATATCGGCCGCCATCGCACACTGCGAAGGGCATCACGGTGCTGCTTTTGTAAGGCACTGTATCTACGCCCCCTCCAGCCATACAAGCATGCAAAGCGCCCGCTTCGCGAAACCGCGTGGATACATCCGCCGCGCAGTCTTGGCCCTGGTTTCAACGTCCTCCGACGATTGAATGAAGGCAACGTGACGTCCGCATTCCTGCCACCGCCAAGGCAGCAGGACAGGTCGTCCCTGTGACAAGGCAGAATCTTATGAAAGCAGTGGTCATCCAGGCATTTGGCGGGCCCGAAGTCTTGATGGTGCAAGACATTCAACTGGCACAACCGGGGCCCGAACAGGTCCTGGTCAAGGTCATGGCGGCGGGTATCAATTTCATGGACACCGGTGTCCGGCGCGGCCTCGGCGCTGCCTGGGAGCTGCCGCTGACGCCGGGGGCGGAAGGCGCCGGTATCGTCCTGGCCACCGGCCCGCAGGTGACGGAGTTCAGTGTCGGTGACCGCGTGGCCTGGCATTACGTGCCGGGCAGCTACGCCGAACAGGTGATCGCTCCGGTCAGCCAGTTGGTGCCGTTACCGGACGAGATCGACTTCGTCACCGCCGCCAGCCTGATGATGCAAGGCCTGACCGCCAGCAATCTGGTGGACAAGGTGCATGCGATCCAGCCGGGTGACGTGGCCTTCGTGCACGCGGCGGGCGGTGGTGTGGGGCTGATGCTGACGCAGTTGATCAAGCTGCATGGCGGCAAGGTCATTGGCCGGGTGTCTCACGCCGACAAGGTGGAGGCCGTACTCGCGGCGGGTGCCGATTACGCGGTGATCGGGCGGGCGCACAACATTGCCGGACAGGTCATGCGCCTGACGGAGGGAAAGCGTGTGAATGTGGTGTACGACGGTACTGGCGCGCAAGGGTTTGCCGACTCGCTGGAGATGCTGGATTACTTCGGCACCCTGGCTTTGTACGGACCGTTCATGGATCCGACACCGCCGATCGATATCTTCAGCGTGCCGCGCAGCATCAAGCTGACGTATCCCTCGGTCATGCACTACGTTCGCGATCGCAAGGTGCTGCTGGAAAAATCCCGGCAACTGTTCGCGTGGGTCAGTGCCGGCAGGCTGAAAACCTTCATCGGCAATCGTTATTCGCTGGACGAAGCACAACAGGCCCATATTGATATCGAGTCGCGCAACACGACGGGCAAGCTGATCATCGTCCCTTAGTGCCACGCCAGATCAGCAGGGCCGCCAAGACCTGGCTAACGGAGAAAAACGTGAACAGGTGTTGTGCGGTCCATCCGGCATCCAGCAGAAAACCGGCAACCACCGGCGAAATGATCGCCCCCAGACGCCCCATCGCCAGTACCAGGCCGACGCCGGTCGTGCGAATCGACGTGCAGAACGCCTGAGGGGCCAGGACATACAAGGCAGCCACCGCACCATTGAGCATCAGGCCAAGGGTGACGGCCATGAGTGCCGCCAGGCCGGGTAGGTGCGAGGCCGGCACCATCAATGGCAGCAGGGCAGCGTTGAGCAGCAGGAAACCCGATAACAGACGTTGGCAGCCGAAGCGATTGGCCGCGAGGCCCAGAAGCAGGGCGCCGAGCATGCCCCCGAACGCCAACAGCACCCCGATCCGGGCGCCTTGTCGGTCGGTAAAGCCGTTATGGACCAGCAGGCTCGGGGTCCAGCTCATCACGAAGTAGAAGCAGAACATCAGCAGAAAGAGCGCCAGTGCCAGCGATGTGGTCTGTTGCCACTGACCGGGCGCAAACGGTCGGCGGGCGTTGTCGGGCGACGCTGGAGCGCCGGGCGCGCGGTGTTCGAGTGCCAGAAATGACGGCGACTCTCGTAGCCAATGGACGCCGGCCAACGCTGCCGCCAGCGTGATGCAGCCACCGGCGAGAAAGACATACCGCCAGCCCATCAAATCATTCAGTACATGCGCCAGTAACCCGCCCAGGCTGGCGCCCATGGCGAAGGCGAGGGATTGCAGCGCGATGGCCAGATTGCGCCGCTGCGCGCTGGCGTGTTCGAACGTCAGCACGTTCGCCCCCACCAGCACCGCCCCCGTGCCGATGCCGGTCAGCAAACGCAGGAACATCAGCACGTGATGATCCGGACTCCAGAACGACAGCAACATGCTCAGGCCGCTGAGCAGCAGACCGGCGAGCAACAGCGGCCTGCGACCGAAGCGGTCGGCCCTGGGCGCGGCCAGCAGCGAGCCGAGCGCCATCCCGACCAGACTTGCGCTCAACAATAGGCCCAGTTGCGCGCCGCTCAACACCCACTCCACAGAAACGCGACTGGCAGTGAAGGCCATGGCCATCACGTCCAGTCCGTCGATCACGTTGAACAGCATGCACAGCCCGATCACCCACCACTGCGAAGTGGTCGATGGCGTACTGCTCAGGCGTTCGAGCGCTGTGTCCCCACGCATCCGCAATCCTTGTTCCGCTCTGTCAATTAAATGGGCCGTTTCCCCGCCGCATTCTGCCCGTTAACCGCTGCTGAATTCGAGCGCGATTTTGCGCGTCATACCAAGGTATCGACCGACACCAACGTGTAATCGCGGCGAGGGTGTCGGGGTGGTCTGATCCGATTGGCGATGCCTTTCGAATAATGACTACAAGGAGATCCATCATGGTTGCGGTTATGTGCGGTTCCACATGGCGCCATTGCCTGGCGTCAGCCATCAGAAGAGGGGCCCTGGGCCTTGCCGTGCTCGCAGGCAGCAGCGCGGCCTGGGCCAGCAGCGCGACCCCCGATCCGTCGCAAGCGATTCGCCCGTACCACGTTCATGTGGATGAAGCGAAATTGACTGACCTGCGCAAACGCATCGCCGACACCCGTTGGCCCGACAAGGAAACGGTCAACGACGTGTCCCAGGGTGTGCAGCTGGCGCAGGTCGAGGCCCTGGTGAAGTATTGGGGCAGCGGTTATGACTGGCGCAAGGCCGAGGCGAAACTCAATGCCTTGCCGGAGTTCGTGACCACGATCGATGGCGTCGACATTCAGTTCATCCACGTGCGTTCACGCAACCCCAATGCGATGCCGCTGATCCTCACCCACGGCTGGCCGGGTTCGCAATTCGAGTTCCTCAAGACCATCGGCCCGCTGACTGACCCCGTGGCGTATGGCGGCAAGGTCGAGGACTCGTTCGATGTGGTGATCCCGTCGATTCCCGGTCACGGTTTTTCCGGCAAGCCGACCGAACTCGGCTGGGGTCCGGATCGGGTTGCAAAGGCCTGGGATGTGCTGATGAAACGTCTGGGTTATACCCATTACGTGTCTCAGGGCGGCGACCACGGTTCGGTGATCTCTGATGCATTGGGTCGTCTGGCGCCGCCCGGTCTGCTGGGCATTCACTTGAACATGCCGGCCACCGTGCCACCGGAACTGGTCAAGCCGATCAATGGCGGTGACCCGGCTCCGGCAGGGCTGAGCGGTCCGGAACTGACGGCGTTCAACTCGCTCAGCCAGTTCTTCGGGCGCAACGCGGCCTATGGCGCCATGATGGTGACCCGGCCACAGACCATCGGTTATCTGCTGGCCGATTCGCCTGCCGGCACGGCGGCGTGGATGTATGAAAAGTTCGCCGCGTGGACCGACAGTGACGGTCAGCCCGAGAAAGTCCTGAGCCGCGATGAAATGCTCGATGACATCAGCCTGTATTGGCTGACCGACAGCGGCGCTTCGTCCTCCCGTTTCTACTGGGAGAACAACAACAATAACTTCAGCGCCGCCGCGCAGAAGACCGCGGACATCAAGGTGCCTGTCGCGATCACCGTGTTCCCACACGAAATCTACCGCGCGCCCAAGGTCTGGTCGCAGCGTGCCTATCCGTCGCTGGCCTACTTCAGCGAGGTCAGCAAGGGCGGTCACTTCGCGGCCTGGGAGCAACCGCAATTGTTCAGCGAAGAACTGCGCGAAGCCTTCCGGCCACTGCGTGCCGCCGCGCAGAAAACCATGGCTCAGGCAGCTCGCTGACCTTTTGATCCGCAAGCCTTTCAACCCCAAGCCCTTCAACCAAAGCCCGGAACCGCCGCACGGCGGTTCACGGTGGAGACTCGGCATGACTGACTCTGACGCTGTAACCCCATCCCGGCGCGTGCTCGCCGGTTCGATGCTGGCAATTGCCCTGGCTGTCGTCGCGACATACGCCGGCGCCACTGAAGTGCCTGCCGGCAAGATCGACGCCATTACCGCCGGCAGCAACGTTTCATTCGACGCGCTGAAACACGTCAAGGCCGGACTGCTGGACGTGTCGTACGCCGAAGTCGGCCCCGCCGACGGGCCGGTGGTGATCCTGCTGCACGGCTGGCCCTACGACATTCACAGCTACACCGACGTCGCTCCGGCGCTGGCGCAAAAGGGCTATCGGGTTCTGATTCCCTATGCGCGCGGTTATGGCGATACGCGCTTTCTGTCGGCCAAAACCGTTCGCAACGGACAACCCTCGGCGCTGGCCAAGGATCTGATCGACTTCATGGATGCCCTGAAGATCAAGCAAGCCGTGCTCGGCGGTTACGACTGGGGTGCACGCACCGCCGATATCGTCGCCGCGCTCTGGCCGGAACGGGTCAAAGCGCTGGTGGCGGTGAGCGGTTACCTGATCGGCAGCCAGGACGCCGGCAAGGCGCCGTTGCCTCCCGCCGCCGAGTTGCAGTGGTGGTATCAGTTCTACTTTGCGACCGAGCGCGGTCGTCTGGGTTACGAGAAAAACACCCATGACTTCGCGAAACTGATCTGGCAATTGGCGTCGCCGAAATGGAACTTCGACGATGCGACCTATAACCGCAGCGCGGCCGCCTTGCAGAATCCGGATCACGTCGCTGTGTCGATCTTCAACTACCGCTGGCGCCTGGGGCTGATCAAAGGGGAAACGCAATACGATCCGCTGGAGAAAAAACTGGCGGCGTTCCCTTCGATCAGCGTGCCGACCATCACCCTGGAAGGTGATGCCAATGGCGCGCCGCACCCACCGGCCGAGGCGTATGCCAAGCGTTTTACCGGCAAATACGAATACCGGCTGATCAGCGGCGGCATCGGTCACAACCTGCCGCAGGAAGCGCCGCAGGCCTTCGCTCAGGCAGTGATCGATGCCGATCATCTCTGATAGCCGGCCTGAGGGAATCCGACGATGAAACTCAACCATTGGGCCGTGTTGCCGACGGCCATTGCGCTCGCGGCACTGGCAGCCACGGGCGTCGCTCTGGGCGAAGCCGATGACGGTGATGCTTCGCCGATCTACGGCGTGAAGCTGCCGAAAAACTATCGTCAGTGGGCGCTGATCGCTCCGGCCCAGGAAGCCGCGCCGCTGGATGAATTGCGCGCGGTGCTGGGCAATGATCGGGCGATCAAGGCTTACCAGAGTGGGACGTTGCCGTTTCCCGACGGCACGGTGCTGGTCAAGTTGGCGTGGAAACACGTGCAGTCCCCGGAGTTCGAACCCGCCTCGATTCCGGGGGCGGCCACCACTGTCCAGGTCATGGTCAAGGACTCGCGACGATATGCCTCGACCGGCGGCTGGGGATTCGGCCGCTTCATCAATGGCAAGCCTGCCGATGAAGCCCAGCACCAGACCTGTTTCGCCTGTCATCAGGCGCGAGTGCAGAACCACGACTTCGTTTTCACCCGATACGCCCCCTGATCCATCACACAAGGAGTTGTCACATGAAAAGAACATTGACTGCACTGACCCTCGCGGCCGGCCTGTGCCTGGGCGTGAGTGCCTTCGCCCAATCCGCCAAACCGACCGTGGTACTGGTGCACGGCGCCTTCGCCGATGCGTCGAGCTGGAACGGCGTGGCGAAAATTCTCGAGAAGGATGGCTACACGGTGATCGCCGCCGCCAACCCGTTGCGCGGCGTCAAGAGCGATGGCGCAGCGGTATCGGCATTGTTGAGCAGTATCCAGTCGCCGGTGGTGCTGGTCGGTCACTCCTATGGCGGCAACGTCATCAGTGAGGCGGCCAACGATCATGCCAATGTCAAGGCGCTGGTTTATGTCAGTGCCTTTGCCCCCGAGGCCGGTGAAACCGTTGCCGGACTCGCCGGCAAGTTTCCCGGCAGTACCCTCGGGCCAACGCTGGCGCCACCCGTTGCGCTGGCCGATGGCGGCAAGGACTTGTACATCCAGCAGAGCAAGTTTCACGATCAGTTCGCCGCCGATGTCCCGGCTGCACAAGCGGCGTTGATGGCCGCGACCCAACGCCCGGTCACCGAAGCAGCGCTGAACGAGCAGGCCGGGGCGCCTGCCTGGAAGCACATTGCGTCCTGGTACATCTACGGCGACAAGGACAAGAACATACCGCCCCAGGCGATGGCGTTCATGGCCAAACGTGCGGATGCCAAGGCGGTCGAGGTGGTGAAGGGCGGCTCTCACGTGGTGATGGTGTCGAACCCGGCACCGGTGGCCCGGCTGATCGAGAAAGCGGCGACGGCCCTCTGAACCTCGGCGGTGCACCCGGGTGCACCGCCGTTTTTTATCCGTTCAGGCAGCGGATATCTGCGGTGACTTCGTCGGGGCCCGTCCGAGCAGGGGCGTGATGCCGAGCATCAGCAACAGCACCGCGAACAGCAATGCATACACCGGGCCGAAGTGTCCGGTGTGTTCGCGCAAGGCACCGAACAGCAGCGGCCCGAGCGCGGCGATCAGGTAACCGACGAACAGCATGAACACCGTCCACAAGCCGGCCTGTTCACTGGTGCTGGCGTGATCCAGCGGCAAGGTCATGGCCACGGTGAAACCCATGCCCAGACCGATGGCTGCGAGCACCACGTACAGCATCGGCCAGTACGCCGGCAGGAACGCCATGCCGCCCACCCCGAGCAGGGCCAGCAACGCCGACAGCCCGAGCAAACCTCGCCGGTCGTGGGCCTTGCCCGGAATCAGTCCCGCACCCACGCTGGCGACGGCGAACATCGCGGTAAAAATGCCCAGCAGGATGCCCGGGGGCACACTCGACATGGCCGCTTCCACCGACGCAGGTGCCATCCAGGCGAAGAGGGCGTAGACCACGAACTGACCGGCACCGAAATTCAACGCGATCAGCCACGCCTGCGGATTGCCCCACGGCAGACGTTTGCTCGGGTTCGACGACGATTTCACCGCTGGCGCTGGTGTCGCAAAACGCCGTGCCATCCACATCCAGCTGGCGATGGCGGTGAGGCACAGCACGCTCCAGCTGCCGGCGCTGATCCGCCAGTCCTGCGCCAGCTCGGCAATCGGCACACTGAACACTGCCGCGAGGGTCGCGCCCACGCTCAGACCACCGGCATAGATGCCCATGAACAGTGCCGGTCGTTGCGCAAAGTGGGTCTTGATCCATGCACCGGTCATGGCGCCGGCGACCGCGATGCCGATGCTGGCAAGGAACGTGCTGCCGAGCAGGAAAAAAGCATTCGGCGAGATTGCCCGCAGCAACGTGGACGCGCCCAACAATGTCAGGGCGACCACCACACTGCGATCGATCCCGAAGCGCCTGGCCAGGCTCGGCACCACCAGCGCGAACACGCCCATGCAGACGTCGGGGATGGAAGTCAGCAACGCAGCCTGAGTGTAGCTCAATTGGAAGTGTTGCTGGATCAGCGTCAGGATCGGTCCCACCGAAATGATCGGCGGACGCAACGCGATGGACAGGATCAGCAGGCCGATCACCGCCGTGACGCTTTGTGGGGGAGCGGAGAGATTACGCGTGTTTGCCATGGAAAAAGCCTCATTGCTTAAGAATGAGCGCAAGGCTAACAATGGGCTCGCAATGGAAAATGCCAGGAATTGTCGCCAAAGTGACAATCGCTGCATGAGGCGATCAAGGTCTGTTTTCAGGAGAGTCCACTTGATGAAACGAGAGGTGCGAAAGGTCATCGCCAGGCGTGAATCCGCGCCGCGCAGCGAACGTTATCCCGACTACCGGGATGTGCCACGGGTGATGACCGTGCTGGTGCGCGATCAGGCCACTGGCGAGTACAACGAACCGCATGTGCATCGTCATGGGCAGTTGCTGTACGCCTCAAGCGGCGTGATGCGGGTGGCCACTGAACGCGGATTGTGGATCCTGCCGCCGAAGCGGGCGTTATGGATTCCGCCAGGGGTGACCCACGATCAGTTGATGCTGAGCGCGGTCAAGATGCGCTCGATCTACATCGAGCCGCAGGCCTGCGCCGTGCTGGGCCCGCACTGCAAAGTGCTGGAAATCCCCGGACTGTTGCGCGAGTTGATTCTGGCCCTGGCCGACCAGCCGATCGAATACCCGCAGGAGGGGCGCAACGCGCACATCGTGGCGTTGATACTCAGCGAACTGCAGGGGGCGCGGACGTTGCCGATCGAAGTGCCGTGGCCGCTCGACAGGCGACTGGTCACGGTGTGCGAGGCGATCCTGCAGGATCCCGGGCAGGACCACTCGATGGGTTATTGGGCCGACCGGGTCGGCGCCAGTCCGCGCACGCTGATTCGCCTGTTCGTCAATGAAACCGGCCTGAATTTCCGCCACTGGCTGCAGCAGGTGCGGCTGGCGACCGCCATCGACCGGCTCGACAAAGGACAGTCCGTCGGGGTGATTGCCCGGGACCTGGGTTACGCCAGCCAGAGCGCCTTCAGTGCGATGTTCAGACGAGTGATGGGCGAATCGCCCCGTGAGTTTCTCGTGCGCGATTAGCGCCGTCCGGCGTTTCCGATACCTTTGTATTCTGTCGTCGAAGGGAGTCGGGTGTTATCAATGCTTCTGCAATGCAGGTGATTGAAAACCCGCCCATCGTTCCGCAAGGAACCTTCGAAGAGAGAGAAGCCTGATGCTTTTATACCTGTCGACCTGGTCCGAAATCGCGCAATTCCTCGAACGCAGCCGCACCATCGTCATCCCGATCGGTTCCAACGAACAGCACGGGCCCACCGGCCTGCTGGGCACCGACTGGATGTGCCCGGAAATCATTGCCCACCAGGCGCAGAAGAGCGCCGACATCCTGATCGCCCCGACATTCAACATCGGCATGGCGCAGCATCACCTGGGTTTTCCCGGCACCATTTCGCTCAGACCTTCGACCTTCATCGCCGCCATCGCGGACTGGACGCGTTCGCTGGCCGCCCATGGTTTTGAAAAGATCTTTTTCCTCAATGGCCACGGCGGCAACATCGCGTCAATCGAGGCGGCGTTTTCGGAACTGTACGCCGAAGCGAGTTTCGCCCGACGCAAAGCCGGGTTCGCTCTAAAGCTGTGCAACTGGTGGGACCTGGAAGGGGTGAACGAGCTGGCGCGTGAGCAGTTCCCGACCGGCCATGGCATTCATGCCACGCCTTCGGAAATCGCCGTGACCCAATGGGCGTACCCCGATTCCATCAAGTCGGCGGACTACTCGCCACAAATCGCCAATTGGGGGCCGATCCGTGAAGCGGCGGACTTCCGTGCCCGTCACCCGGACGGTCGCATGGGCTCGGACCCGGCCCAGGCCTCACCGGAAAAGGGCCGGCAACTGGTGGAAATGGCGGCCCGTGGTCTGGTGCAAGAGGTGCAGGCCTTCAGCCGTGAATCATTACCCGACTGAGCCGTCGCCCTGACCAACGCCCGGATTTTCCGGGCGTTGCTGTTTCAACCCTTTGGGAATATCGACATGTGGACTATCAAGCACAGCTACATCGATGGCGCATTCGTGCCCGTTCAGGGCCGCGAAACGATCGAATGCATCAACCCGGCGACGGAAGCAGTCATTGGCACCGTCACCCTGGCCAACCGCGACGATGCCAGGCAAGCCATCGCTGCTGCCCAGCGTGCACAGATCACGATGGGCGGTACCTCGAAAGCCGAGCGTATCGACATGCTCAAGCGCCTTCAGGCGGCGGTGCTGCAGAGCACCGACGAAATACGCGACACCGCCATCGAGGAATACGGCGCACCGTTGGCTCGTGCGCAATGGGTCAGTCAGTACGCGTCGCAGTCCTTTGCCAACGCAGCGCAGGTGCTGGAGAGCTACGAGCTGGTCCGGTCTGTGGGCCATGCAAGGGTGATTATGGAGCCGGTCGGGGTGTCGGCGTTGTTCGCCCCCTGGAACAGCACCGCCGGTACGGTATGCAGCAAACTGGCGGCGGCGATTGCCGGCGGTTGTGCCACGGTCATCAAGCCGAGTGAGCTGAGCCCGTTGCAGACCCAGGTGCTCGCGCTCGCCCTGCAACGTGCGCAACTGCCCAACGGGGTGATCAACATTGTCTTGGGCCGTGGGAGCGATGTGGGCGACGAAATCAGCACCAGCCCGCACATCTCGAAGATCTCGTTTACCGGCTCCACCGCCACCGGAAAACTCATCGCCCGCGCCGGCATCGAGACGATGAAACGGGTGAGCCTGTCGCTCACCGGCAAGTCGGCGTCCATCCTGCTAGACGACGCGGATCTCGAAACGGCCATCCCCATGGCGCTGAATGGCGCTTTCATGAACAACGGTCAGGCCTGTGTCGCCGGTACGCGGCTGTTGGTCCCGCGCACGAACTTGCCGCAGGTGATCGAGCGGGTGAAAACCCTGGTCGACGCCATAGTGGTCGGTAATCCCCGTGATCCGGCGACCGCCATGGGCCCGATGGTCAACCAGGCGCAGTTTGATCGCGTGCAGGGTTTTATCCGGCGCGGGCTGGAGCAGGGCGCCCGGTTGGTCGTCGGCGGGGAGGGCCGGCCTGCCGGGCTGAGCCAGGGCTATTTCGTGAAACCCACGGTGTTTGCCGACGTCAGCAACGACATGGACATCGCCCGGGAAGAGATTTTCGGCCCGGTGCTGTCGATCATTGCCTATGACGATGAAGAGGACGCGGTCCGCATTGCCAATGCCAGCGTCTACGGTTTGCAGGCCTATGTGTTCACCCGCGAGGTGGAACGTGGCCGACGCATCGCTACGCGTCTGGAGGCCGGTTCGGTGTTGATCAACCGGATTGCACCGGAGCTGCTTGCGCCGTTTGGCGGGGTCAAGCAGTCGGGGATTGGCAGGGAATTCGGGGTGTCGGGGCTGGAAGCGTTTCTTGAAGCGAAAAGCATCGTAGAGGACTGACAACGACAGCAGGGCCGGCAGGATCAATCCTGCTGGCCCTGCTTGCATCATTGCGGATCAGCCCAGTGCTTCGATGGCCTGCGCAACGCCTGCACCGTACGCCGGATCCGCCTGGGTGCAGTGGTCGATGTGTCGTTGTTTTGACTCTGTGCTGGCGCCATGAATCGAGCGTGCAGTGTTATCGAACAGGGCTTGTTTCTGGGCCATTGTCATGGCCCGGAACAGCGTACCCGGTTGTGAAAAGTAATCGTCGTCCTCGCGGTGATTCCAGTGTCCGGCGCTGCCTTTGAGGGCCAGCGGTGGCTCACTGAAATCCGGTTGTTCGACCCATTGGCCATGACTGTTGGGTTCGTAGCCGGGGGCGCTGCCCGCGTTCGAGTCGGTGCGCATCTGGCCGTCCCGGTGGTAACTGTTGACCGGGCAGCGGGGGGCGTTCACCGGAATCTGATGATGATTGACGCCGACGCGATAGCGCTGGGCATCGCCATAGGAATACAGGCGGGCCTGGAGCATCTTGTCCGGTGAAAAGCTGATGCCGGGCACCACGTTGGCGGGGTTGAAGGCTGCCTGTTCGACGTCGGCGAAGTAGTTGTCCGGATTGCGGTTGAGTTCGAGCACACCGACTTCGATCAGCGGGTAATCCTTGTGGGGCCAGACCTTGGTCAGGTCGAAGGGATTGAAGGGGCAGGTGTCGGCGTCCGCCTCGGGCATGATCTGCACAAAAAACTTCCATCGCGGGAAGCGGCCTTCCTTGATGGCGGTGTACAGGTCGCGCTGGGCGCTTTCGCGATCATCGCCGATCAATGTCGCGGCTTGCTGGTCGGTGAGGTTCTCGATGCCTTGCTCGGTTTTCCAGGTGAACTTCACCCAGAAACGCTCGTTCGCCGGGCTGATGAAACTGAACGTGTGGCTGCCGAAACCATGCATGTGCCGGTAAGTGCGCGGCAATCCGCGATCACTCATGACAATCGTCACCTGATGCAGCGCCTCGGGCAGCAGCGTCCAGAAATCCCAGTTGTTGCGGGCGCTGCGCAGGTTGGTTCGAGGATCGCGTTTGACCGCGTGGTTGAGGTCGGGGAATTTCAACGGGTCACGCAGAAAGAACACTGGTGTGTTGTTGCCCACCAGATCCCAGTTGCCTTGCTCGGTATAGAACTTGATGGCGAAGCCGCGAATGTCACGTTCGGCATCGGCGGCGCCACGCTCGCCGGCCACGGTGGAAAAACGCACGAAGATATCGGTGGTTTTGCCCACGCCGGAGAACAGCGTTGCCTTGGTATATCGACTGATATCGCGGGTGACGGTAAAGGTGCCGAATGCCCCTGAACCCTTGGCGTGCATGCGTCGTTCGGGAATGACCTCACGATCGAAATGCGCCAGTTTTTCCAGCAGCCATACGTCTTGCAACAGCACCGGGCCTCGGGGTCCGGCGGTCTGCGAGTTGTTGTTATCCACCACTGGCGCGCCGGCGGCGGTCGTCAGCTTGTTCATGCGCTACTCCTGGCTTTTGTTGGTTTGCCGCCATCACATCAAAAGCCTCGGGGTGCCCTCTATTGCACCTTGGTGTCGCTGCAGGAAACGGGGGAATGGCCGGACATTGCAGTGTGATCAGGCGAGGGTGATGCTGACATTGACGTTGTTGCGCGTGGCCTTGGAGTAGGGGCAATTCTGGTGCGCCGCTTCGATCAGCTGCTGTGCCAGTTCCGGCTCGATTTCCGGCAACGATACAGCCAGACGGGCCTGCAGGAAGAACCCGTGCTCTGCGTGTACGAGGTCGACATGAGCCTCAACCCCGGCGTTTGCCGGGAAGCCGATCCTGCGCGCGTTGCAGGCGTGGCGCAGGGAACCGAGAAAACAGGCTGACCAGCACACCGCGAACAACTGCTCGGGATTGGTTCCGGTCCCGGGGGCGCCCGGAGGAGAGAGCCTGAGATCCAGTCGACCGTCGTGACTGCGTGCGGTCCCTTCACGGCCTCCTGTGGTGCAGGTGTGAGCGGTGTAGAGCGTTTTCTCGATGTTGATCATGGGCATTCCCTGGTGAAGATTTCACTGCGTCGAACGATCGATGCAGGCTGCGCGCGCAGTGTCGTTGCGTTCCGTTGGCGACACGCACGCCAGCGGTGGGGAAGCGGTTGTCGTGGCCATGTCCCGTTTGCCCAGGTTGATGAGCAGCGTGGATCTTGCAATCTCGATCAGCCAGGCCCGAAACGGAAAGTCGGGGTCGTGCCGGGCCTGTTCCAGATAAAGCATCTTGAAGGCTTGCTGAACGAGGTTGCCGGTGTCCTCGCGGCTGATCCGCCCGGCCTGGACCTGGCCCTCGTAAAAGGCGATGAGCAACGGCGTCACGGTCGCGAACAACTGTTGTGATTCAGCCCTGTCATGCCGGACGGCGCCGGTGACCAGGGCATACAGTTCGTCGTTGCCGAGCCGGTCGGCCTCGCACAGGCACTGTTGGCGATAACCTTCAGCCATGATCGGATCCCTCGCAAAACCATCATTCGACCGAGCGAAGCGAGCGAAAAGATTCGCAGGGAGCCTCGCGCTCGGCGGTGAGATTCAAGCCTGCCTTCAGCGCTCCATGACTGCCAGTTATGCGTTGTTAGCGCTTGTTAGCAACCGGCTGTGGCAGCACGTTGCACGGTGATTTTTTTGCTGGCTGGCCAAGACGCTGCGCGGGTTTTCGATGGCCTTTGCCTGGAGAAACGGCGGGGAGGTGTTCGGGCATTTTTGACATCCCTGTCTCTTTGCCATCGTCACGATGACATAGGAAATGTCTGATATTTATTTCGCAAAATTCCTACATTTTGTTTGCCTCACCGGCAAAAAACGTGGTTATTATCCGCCGGCGCTCCGGGTCACAAACCCGGCGCCAGAAGATTGCCGTGCGTCTACAGGCCCGGCAGTCGCAGCCGATCGGGACCACCCTGGCGCTGTCACCCACCGCGCAGGTTGTTCCTCGTCGTTGACCCTCAAATGGAAGTCGAGGTTTCAATTGAGCACGCGGTTTGCAATTGACGATGCAGTGGACAAGGCGATCGATCTCGCCATCGGTCCTGGCAATTCTCCAGCTGTTCATGCTGATCGCGCTGCGATGTTCTTCGCCAGCTCATCTCCCCCCGGTTTCCTGTGCGCGTGTGCGTGCGACGTGAGTCTGCATGCGCGT
This sequence comes from Pseudomonas sp. KCJK9016, assembly GCF_046231795.1. Taxonomy (NCBI): domain Bacteria; kingdom Pseudomonadati; phylum Pseudomonadota; class Gammaproteobacteria; order Pseudomonadales; family Pseudomonadaceae; genus Pseudomonas; species Pseudomonas sp. KCJK9016. Next base: position 52,640 of record NZ_JBJJMM010000026.1, read on the forward strand.
GCCGCGCCATCTTCCTGAATTCGAATGACCGAACCGGCACTTGATGCCGGGACCTGACTGGCAGGGTGCGTTGCGCCCCTGCCTGATCACAACAATAAAGCAGTCATGGACGGTAGCCTCCGATGTTCGACAACACTTCCTTGCGTGGGACGAATCCTGCGCAGCCCGACGTTTCATCCTCGATTCCGTTCGATACCGATCTGTGTGTGCACGGTCTGTTCGAAGCGCAGGTGCTGCGTACCCCCGAGGCGATTGCCGTACGTTGGCAGGATGAGGCGCTCAGCTACCGCGAGCTCAACCGCCGGGCCAATCGCCTGGCTCATTACCTGCGCCGTTTCGGGGTCGGACCGGACGTGCGGGTCGGACTCTGTCTGGAGCGTTCGCCGCAGATGCTGGTGAGTGTGCTCGCGGTGCTCAAGGCCGGTGGCGCCTACGTGCCGCTGGACCCGGCGTATCCGCAGGCGCGGCTGGCGCACATGCTGGCCGACAGCGCGACGCCGGTGGTACTGACCCATGGTCAGGCGCGGCATGTCCTGATGGCTGCGCTCGAACAATCGACCACGGTGCTTGATCTGGGCGATTCAACACATTGGGCTTCACAGTCACCCGAGAATCCTGATCCCCACGAGACAGGCCTGACACCCCGGCACCTGGCCTACGTGATCTACACCTCGGGCTCCACAGGGAAGCCGAAAGGCGTGATGGTCGAGCATCGCGGGCTGATCGCCGTGAGCGCCGCCTGGGCGCAGCTCTATGCCTTGGGCGAGCCGGTCAATCACCTGCAGATGGCCGGGTTTTCCTTCGATGTGTTCAGCGCCGACCTGATCCGCGCGCTGGGGTTCGGCGGCACGCTGGTGCTGTGCCCACGGGACACCTTGATGGACCCGCCGGCCCTGTATCGCTTGATGCGAGACGCGCAGATCGGCTTTGCCGACTTCGTGCCGGCGCTGCTCAATCCCTTGCTGGCGTGGGTCGAAGAGAGCGGTCATGACCTGTCGTTCCTGCGCACCGTGGTCTGCGGCTCGGACATCTGGACCGCTCACAGCGCCCGGCAACTGCGCAGGTTGTGCGGCGACAAGGTGCAAATCGTCCAGGCCTATGGCGTGACCGAGGCAAGCATCGACAGCACTTGTTTCGAGTTCACCGAAAGCAGCCGCACCGACGGCGTCCTGCCGATTGGCCGGGCACTGCCCAACACTCGGATTTACCTGCTCGACGAACAGGGCGAGCCTGTTACCGAGGGGGCTGCGGGTGAGCTGTACATCGCTGGTGTCGGTGTGGCGCGGGGTTATCTGAACCTGCCGCAACTCACTGCCGAGCGTTTTATCGACAACCCGTTCGTGGCGGGTGAACGCCTTTATCGCACCGGAGATCTGGCGCGCTATCGGGCCGACGGCCAACTGGAGTTCTTGGGACGCAACGATTCCCAGGCCAAATTGCGCGGCCTGCGTCTGGAACTGGGAGAAATCGAAACCCGGCTGGCGGACATTGCGGGCGTGCGTGAAAGCGTGGTGTTGCTGCGTCAGGACGGCCTTGGTGAACCGCGACTGGTCGGCTACTACTGCGAAAAACCAGGCTCGACGCTGAGCCCGGGTGCCCTGCGTGAACAGCTGCAAAACAGTCTGCCGGATTACATGGTGCCGACTGCATTCGTGCGACTGGAGGCGTTGCCGCTGACGGCCAACGGCAAGGTTGATCGACCGAGTCTGCCGGCGCCTGACGTCGACGCCTTCGACCAGCAGGATTACCAGCCTGCGCAAGGCTCGCTGGAAACCGCGCTCGCCGCGATCTGGGCTGAAGTGCTCGGTGTTGAGCGAGTGGGGCGTGAAGATCAGTTTTTCGCCCTCGGCGGTCACTCGCTGCTGGTGATGCGTGTGCTGGCGCAGGTTCGCCATACGCTGGGGCTGGAAGTCACGCCTTCGACGTTGTTTGCCGCGCCCGTTCTGAAGCAGTTCGCCGAACGGCTGCAAGCCAGTCAGGCTGCGGCTCGTCCGGCGATTACGGCCCTTGAACGAGCGGGCGCGCAAACGTTGTCGTCTGCCCAGCAACGCCTGTGGTTCATCGCACAAATGGAGGGGGGCAACGCGGCGTATCACATGCCGCTGAACCTGCGCTTGCGCGGTCCTCTGAACGTGGCGGCGCTTGAGCGCAGCTTCAATCAACTGGTGGCACGCCATGGGGCGCTGCGTACCACGTTCATCGCCGTTGAAGGGGAAGGGCGGCAACAGGTTTCACCGCCTGCGCACAGCCTTCGACTGACCGTAACCGATCTGCAAGGGCCCGATGCGCAAGAGCGTCTTACCCGGTTGATCGACGAGGAGGGCGCCCGGCCTTTCGACCTGAGCCGTGGCCCGCTGATGCGCGTAAGTCTGGCGCGACTGGCGGCGGACGATCATGTGCTGATGCTGACTCAGCACCACATCATCTCCGACGGCTGGTCGATGGGCGTGCTCACCCGCGAGCTGGGACAACTGTACGAAGCCGCGCTACAGGATCGCGACGATCCGCTGCCGCCATTGCCTGTGCAGTATGTGGATTACGCCGTGTGGCAGAAGCAATGGCTGACCGGCGACGTGCTGGAACAGCAAAACCGCTATTGGCGTGAAACCCTCACGGGCGCCCCGGTGTTGCTGGAATTGCCGACCGATCACAAGCGTCCGCCCGTGCAGGATTACCTCGGCGGATTTGTGCCGCTGGTCTTCGACCCAACCCTGACCGCAGGCCTGAAAGCCTTGGGCATGCAGCAAGGCACCACGCTGTTCATGACCTTGCTGGCCGGTTTCTCGCTGCTGTTGTCGCGCCTGGCGGGGCAGGACGATGTGGTGATCGGCGTGCCGTCGGCCAACCGCCCGCAACAGGAGCTGGAAGGGCTGATCGGATTCTTCGTCAACACCCTGGCCCTGCGCATGACCCGGTCCGGCACACCCTCGGTGGCGCAATGGCTGCAACAGGCGCGGCAGGTTGCGCTGGGCGCTCAGGAACATCAGGAACTGCCGTTCGAGCAAGTGGTGGAGTTGCTCAACCCGCCACGCAGCCTGGCCCACAGTCCGTTGTTTCAGGTGCTGTTTGCGTGGGAGCAGGATCAGGATTCCGATCTGTTGTTGAGCGGGCTTGATGTCACTCCGATCGAGAGCAGTCATCACGTGGCCACGTTCGATCTGCAACTGGCGTTGCATGAGCGTGACGGGCAGATCGTCGGTGGTCTGGAATACGCCTCGGGCCTGTTCGAGCGCGAAACCGTCGAGCAGTTCGGCGAGTACCTGCGACGGGTGCTGACGCAGATGGTCGAGGACAGCGAGCAGTCGCTGGCCGGGATCAAACTGCTGAGCGCCGAACAATACCGGCAGATCGTTCATGACTGGAATCGCACCTTACGCGATACGTCTTCACTGCCCGATTGTATGGCGCGATTCGAGACCCAGGCCCGGCAAACGCCCGATGCTGTGGCGCTGCTCGCCGACCATGAGCAACTGAGCTACGGCGAACTGAATCGAGCTGCCAACCGACTCGCGCATTACCTGATCGAACAGGGCGTCGGCCCCGAACATCGCGTCGGCCTGTGCCTGGAACGCTCGCCGCAAATGGTCATCGGCCTGTTGGCGATCCTCAAGGCCGGCGCGGCGTACGTGCCGTTCGACCCGGCCTATCCGGGCGAGCGTCTGGCGTTCATGTTCAGCGATGCCGCGCCGACCATGCTGCTGACGCAATCGAGCCTGATGGCCGGGCTGCCGGCGAACGAGGCGCAGATCTGCTGCCTGGACACAGACGCATCGCAATGGGCCCGACACTCGGCGGATGATCCGCAAGTTGCGGTGAGCCCGGAACACCTCGGTTACGTGCTCTACACCTCAGGCTCCACCGGACGCCCCAAAGGCGTGGCCCACAACCGTCGCGCGCTGGATAACCTGATCACCTGGCAGCTCGATCAAGCCGCAACACCGAAGCGCGTCCTGCAATTCGCCTCGCTGAACTTCGACGTCTCTTTTCAGGAAATCTGCAGCACCCTCTGCCAGGGCGGCAGCCTGTTGCTGATGACCGAGGACAGCCGCAAGGACCTCGCCGCGCTGCGTCCGACCCTGGTGGCCGAAGGCGTGCAGCGGGCGTTCCTGCCATTCGCCGTGTTGCAGCAACTCGCCGGCCTGACCGAAGCCGATGCACCTGTGCCGGCCGGTGGCTGCGAAATCATCACCGCCGGTGAGGCCCTGCAGATCAATGACGAGCTGCGTGGTTTTGTCCGTGGGCTCGGCGGCGCGCAGTTACATAACCAGTACGGGCCGACCGAAACCCATGTGGTCAGCCAGTTCAGCCTGGACTGCGGCGATGCCGAGGCCTGGCCGGACAGGCCGCCCATTGGCCGGCCCATCGCCAATGCGCGGTTGTATGTGCTGGACGAGCATCTGAATCCGGTGCCGGTCGGCGTGGCGGGCGAGTTGTACATCGCCGGCGCGTGCCTGGCCCGGGGCTACCTGAACCGTCCGGACCTGACTGCCGAACGCTTCCTGCCGGACCCGTTCAGCGACGAGCCGGGTGCGCGGATGTACCGCAGCGGCGACCTTGCGAAATTCCAGGCCGACGGCAACGTGCAATACCTGGGACGCATCGATCATCAGGTGAAGTTGCGCGGCTTCCGCGTCGAGCTCGGCGAGATCGACAGCCTGTTGCAGCAACAGCCCGGGGTGCAGGAAGCCGCCGTGTTGCTGCGTGAGGACGTGGCCGGGGACAAGCGTCTGGTGGCCTATGTGGTCGGCACCGCGACCAGCGAATTTTTGCGTGCCGAACTGAAACGCCAATTGCCCGAACACATGATCCCGAGTGCCTGGGTCCGGCTTTCGCAATTGCCCCTGACCCGCAACGGCAAGCTCGACCGACAGGCGCTGCCGGCGCCGGAGCGCAGCGCCGGGGCGGCTTACGAGGCGCCGCGCAACGACACCGAACGGCAAATGGCCGAGATCTGGGCCGAGGTGCTCAAGTGCGAGCGGGTCGGCATCCACGACAACTTCTTCGACCTCGGCGGTCACTCACTGTTGGCGACGCGGATGATCTACGCGATCAACCAGCGCATGGGTGCGCAACTGTCGTTGAGCAGCCTGTTCCAGATGCCCGTGTTGAGGGATCTGGCGGCGCAGATTTTGCGTGATGACAAGAGCGCTGAACCGGCGTTCATCCGGATCGAGCCGGATCGCGAGCATCGGCATGAACCCTTCCCTTTGACCGATATCCAGCAGGCCTACTGGTTCGGTCGCGAAGCCACGGTCAGCCTCGGCGGCGTCAGTGCCCACGGCTATGAAGAACTGCGTATTCCCGACTTCGACGCCGAGCGTTTCGAACGGGCATTGAATCGCATGATCCAGCGCCACGACATGCTGCGTGTGATCTTCCTCAGTGACGGCACGCAACAGGTGCTGGCGCAGGTGCCGACCTATCGCATGCCCCGCAGTGACCTGCGCGGTCTGCCCGTCGAAGAGGCGCAACGCCTGCTTCAAGCGACCCGTGAACGCCAGTCCCATCAGGTGCTGGACGCCAGTCGCTGGCCGCTGTTCGAGTTCAGCCTGTCGCTGCTCGATGATGGCATCACGCATCTGCACATCAGCCTCGATGCGTTGATCGTCGACGCGGCGAGTACGCAGATTCTGGCGCGCGAACTGATGGCGTTCTATGTCGACCCGACCCTGGTACTGGTGGAACCGGGCCTGACTTTCCGCGACTACGTACTGGCCGAACAGCAGCTGCGCAACGGCCGCCGTTACGAGCAGGCGCTGGGCTACTGGCGCGAGCGGGTGACCACTCTGGCCCCGGCGCCGGACCTGCCGCTGGTGCGCCAGCCCGAAAGCATCGCCAACCCGCACTTTACCCGCCGCGACCGCGACATGTCGGCGGCGCAGTGGGCGCAGCTCAAAGCCGTGGCCAAGCAGTTTGCGGTGACGCCGTCGGTGATGCTGCTGACCGCGTTCAGCGAAGTGCTGGCACTGTGGAGCCGCACACCGCGCTTCACCCTGAGCCTGCCATTGTTCAACCGCATGCCGTTGCACCCGGATGTCGACGAAATCATCGGTGACTTCACCTCGCTGGTGCTGTTGGAAATCGGCATCGATGGCACGCGGAGCTTTACCGACAAGGCCCGCGCCGTGCAGGCGCAACTGTGGCGCGACATCGACCATTCGGTGGTCAGCGGTGTGCGGGTGCTGCGTGAATTGTCCCAGGCCCGGGGCGTGCAGCAGACAGCGATGCCGATCGTGTTCAACAGCACGCTGTCGGAAGCCGCGCCGGAACTGGCCGAGTTCAACCTCGCGGACGCATTGAACGCCAGACACATGCACAGCATCACCCAGACGCCACAGGTGTGGCTCGACCACACCTTGCTGGAGCTGGAAGGACGGCTGTTGTTCAACTGGGACAGCATCGACGAACTGTTCCCGCAAGGGATGATCGAGCAGATGTTCGTGGCCTATAACGCGCTGCTCGACAGCCTCTGCGAGCCGGCGGCCTGGAGCGCGAATACGCCTCGACTGCTGCCGCAAGCGCGGTTGCCGGCACCGGTCGACAGTCAGCAGACATTGCCGTTGATGCACGAACTGTTCGAACGCCAGGCTCTGGCCACGCCGGACGCACTGGCAGTGATCGGAGCGCGACAGCTGACCTACGCCCAGTTGCGCAATGAGGCCAGACAACTCGGCGCCCGCCTGCAAGTGCAGGGCGTGGTGCCGAACCGCTTGGTGGCGGTGGTGATGGAGCGCGGCTGGGAGCAAGTGGTCGCGACCCTGGCGATTCTCTATGCCGGCGGCGCTTACCTACCGATTGAACCGACTCAGCCAGCCGAACGGCTGCAACATATTCTGGAGCGGGCCGAGGCGAGTCTGGCCCTGACCCAACCGGCATGGCTCGACAGGATCGAATGGCCGACGCAGGTCACGGCCATGGCGGTGACCGATGAAGTCCCGAACGAAGTCCTGCCACTGCAACCGGTACAGGTAAACGAAAGCGATCTCGCCTACGTGATCTACACCTCCGGTTCCACCGGCCAGCCGAAAGGCGTGGTGATCGATCATCGCGGTGCGGTCAACACGCTGCTCGACATCAACCGGCGTTTTGCCGTCGGCCCGAATGACCGGGTGTTGGCGATTTCCTCGCTGAGTTTCGACCTGTCGGTCTATGACTTTTTCGGCACGCTGGCGGTGGGCGCGGCAGTGGTCATCCTCGACCCGCAACTGACCCTCGATCCGGCGCACTGGCTCGCATTGATCAAGCGTCATCAGGTCAGCCTGTGGAATTCGGTGCCGGCGCTGCTGGGCATGCTGGTCGAGTACGTGGAGGGCGAGGGCGGTGCATTGCCCGCCAGCCTGCGGGTGGCGATGCTGTCGGGCGACTGGATTCCCCTGACCTTGCCCGAACGGGCCTGGGCGTTGCAGCCGGACCTGCAGTTGATCAGCCTGGGCGGCGCCACCGAGGCGTCGATCTGGTCGATCTGTTATCCGGTGACGCACGTCGATCCGGCCTGGCGCAGCATTCCCTACGGCAAGGCTCTCGATCATCAGCGCTTCTACGTGCTGGACGAAGCGTTGCAGGTTCGTCCGACCTGGGTCGCGGGTCAGCTCTATATCGGCGGCATCGGTCTGGCCAAGGGTTACTGGCGCGATGAAAAACTCAGTGCCGGCAGTTTCTTCGACCATCCATTGACTGGCGAACGGCTGTATCGCACCGGTGACCTTGGTCGCTTGCTGCCTGACGGCAACATCGAATTCCTCGGGCGCGAAGACAATCAGGTCAAGGTGCAGGGCTATCGCATCGAACTGGGCGAAATCGAAGCCGCGCTCAATCGCCATCCCGGCGTGCAGAGTGCGGTGGTGCGGATTCTGGGCAGCACGCTGGGCGAGAAGCGTCTGGCGGGTTACGTGCTCAAGGCCGATCCGGCGTTGCAGGCCGGTGACTTCACCGACTACCTGACGGACAAGCTGCCGGCCTACATGATTCCGTCATCGTTCACTTTCGTCGAGGCGTGGCCGTTGTCGTCCAACGGCAAGGTCGACAAGAAGCGCCTGCCGGAGCCGGCACAAGCCGAAGAGCAAGGGCCTGCATTGCAAGTCGAGGGCCCGCAGGAACAGCAACTGGTGGACATCGTGCAGGGCGTGCTCAAACGCGAGTCCATCGCCGCCAGCGCCAACTTGTTGAACCTGGGCGCGACCTCGATCGATATCGTCAGGATCAGCAACGCCTTGTCCGGCGCCTTGCAGTTCCGCCCGCACGTGGCGCAACTGCTGGCCCAGCCGACGCTGCTGCATCTGCTTGGCATGTATCGCCAGCACCGGGCGCGGCAGGATCTGCTCGGCAATGTTCAGCAGATCTGCGAGACCCCGCAGGACATCATCGAGGATCCACAGCAGCGGGCGCAGTTCAAGGCTGAGCAACGTGGTCGCCGTGCCTTCGCTCAAGCCTTGCCGGAGGTGGCACTGGACTTGCCGCAAGATCCGGCTTTCGCAAGGCGTCTGAGCGATTACCGCTCGGTGCGTCAATACGATCCGCAACCGATCACCACCCAGGCCTTTGCGCATCTGCTGGCCGCACTGGCGCAGGGGCGACTCGACGGGGAGGTGAAGTACCAGTTCCCGTCGGCGGGCGGGTTGTACCCGATTCAGGCGTATCTCTACGTCAAGCCGGATCGCGTGCTCGGCGTGCCCGGTGGCGCGTATTACTACGACCCTCGCCAGCACCGTTTGCTGGCCCTCCAGAGCGGATTGCTCGACCCGGACACCTATGACTATTTCGTCAATCGCCCGGTGTACGAGAACGCCGCATTCTCGCTGTTCTTCATCGCCGACATGGCCGCGATCCGCCCGCTGTATGGCGAGCGTAGCCGCGACTTCTGCCACATCGAAAGCGGCGCCATGGCGCAGTTGCTGAGCATGACCGCCGTCGAACACGGCCTGGGTCTGTGCGGCATCGGCTCGGTCGAGGAGCAGCCACTGACCACGCTGTTCGACCTCGGGCCGAGTCATGAATTGATCTACTCGATGATCGGCGGACGGCGCACGGCCGATGAGCAGTACCGCGCAACGGTCGAGGCCTTTGCCATCGAGCCTGCGACCGCAAGCCTGGACGACGAAGACATGGAGGAGTTCGAAGTATGAATGCCGATCAATTGCTGGCGTTGTTCGCTCGCCATGGCGTGGTGCTCGAGGTGGATGGCGACAAGTTGCGCTGCAAGGCGCCTCGCGGGTTCCTCACTGAAGAGCTGACCCAGGCGCTCAAGCGCCACAAGCAGGCACTGATTGCCCTGCTCGGTGGCGGGGATGACATGGCGATTGCTCGTCGTGCCGGCGAGCACGCGGACTGGCCATTGTCGTTTTCGCAACGGCAACTGTGGTTTCTCGATCAACTGGAGCCCGGCAACCCGTTCTACAACGTGCCCACGGCGGTGACGCTGAAGGGTCGGCTGGACGTGGCGCTGCTGGAGCGGGCGCTGAACGCACTGGTTGCCCGCCACGAAGTCCTGCGCACGACGTTTTGCAACGTCGAGGGGGAGCCGCGTCAGGTGGTGCATCCGTCGATGCCGCTGTCGTTGTCGGTGACGGATCTGCGCCCGTTGCCTGCCGAGGAGCGTGAGCAGCAAGTGCGAGTCGCCGTCGAGCAGGACGCCCGGGCGCCGTTCGATCTGGCCATCGGGCCATTGCTGCGCGCGTCTTTGTTGCGTGTGGCGGATGACGAATACCTGTGGCTGTACAGCGTGCATCACATCATTGCCGACGGCTGGTCGATGGGTGTGATCCTGCAGGAAGTCGCCACGCTGTATGGCGACTTCCTGCGTGGTGAGACCCCGAGCCTGGCGCCGTTGCCGGTGCAATACGCCGATTACGCCTGCTGGCAGCAACACCGCGTGGGTGGTGCGGCGCTGGATGCTCAGCTCGATTACTGGCGACGTAACCTGGACGACGCGCCGCTGTTGTCGACCCTGCCCGCCGACCGGCCGCGACCGCTGGTGCAGCGTTACGTCGGCGCCACGTTCAATGCTTGCGTCGATGGCGGCACCCTGCGCCAGCTGACGGCGCTGGCCCGGCAGACCCAGGGCACGCTGTTCAACGTATTGCTGGGCGCTTTGGCGGTGCTGCTGTGGCGCCACAGCGGCCAGCAGGATCTGTGCATCGGCACGCCGTTCGCCAACCGCAACCGTCCGGAAGTCGAGCCGCTGATCGGCCATTTCGTCAACACGCTGGTGCTGCGCCAGCGCCTGAATCCGCAGCAGACCTTTGCCGAGCTGCTGCGCGACGTGCGCAGCCAGATGCTCGATGTTCACGCTCATCAGGACGTGCCGTTCGACCGTGTGGTCGAGGCCGTCAACCCGCAGCGCGATCCCGGCCATTCGCCGTTGTTCCAGGTGATGCTGGTGTTGCAGAACACCCCCGGCAGCGGCGTGCAGATGCCCGGTCTGGCGCTGGCGCCGTACAGCACCAGCAGCGCCACGGCCAAGTTCGACCTGGCGTTCGAGTGGGTCGAGCGGGAAGGCCGGCTCGACCTGTTGGTGGAATACAACACCGACCTCTATGACGTTGCGACCATCGAACGCCTGAGCGGGCACTACCGTCATCTGCTGGAACAGATCGCCGCCGACGCCAAGCAGCCGATCAATGCCTTGCCCTTGATGAACGAGGCCGAACGTCAACGGGTGCTGGTCGACTTCAACCGCACCGAGCCGCTGATGCAACCGGCGCAATGCGTACACCAGCTGGTCGAAACGCAGGTCGCGAGCAATCCTCAGGCTTGCGCAGTGGCATTCGAGGGCCAATCCCTGAGCTACGCCGAACTCAATGCCCGGGCCAATCGTCTGGCCCGGCATTTACGCACTCTGGGTGTCGGCCCGGATGTGCGTGTGGCGGTGTGCATCGAGCGCTCGCTGGAATTGCCGGTGGCTCTGCTGGCGGTGCTCAAGGCTGGTGGTGCCTATGTGCCGCTGGACCCGGACTATCCGCTCGGGCGCCTGAGCCACATGCTCGGTGACAGCACGCCTGCGGTGCTGCTGACCCTCGGTTCGGCGCACGGGATTTTGCGTCAGGCCATACAAGGTTCGACCTGGGAGGCGCCGATTCTCGACCTCGAACAAGATGCCGCGAGCTGGGCGTCGTTGCCGGCGGACAACCTCGATCCGCGCAGTGTCGGCGTCACTCCCGACCATCTTGCCTACGTGATCTACACCTCCGGCACCACCGGTCTGCCGAAGGGGGCGATGGTCGCTCACCGGGGCCTGAGCAATCTGCTGCTGTGGTGCTTGCAGGTCTGCGGTGAAGCAGGGGCGATGCTGCACAAGATCCCGTTCGGTTTCGATGCCTCGGCCTGGGAGACATTCTGGCCGCTGGCAACCGGCGGACGGCTGGTGATTGCGCGGCCCGGCGGCCATTACGAACCGGCCTATCTGGCGCGTGAAGTGCGTGAGCAAAGGGTCACGGCGCTGGTGTTTGTGCCGGCCATGCTGCAGCTGTTTCTGGAGGTCGACGAGGTCAGCCGGTGCACGTCGCTGACCGATGTGTTCAGCGGTGGCGGTGAACTGCCGCCCGCCCTGGCCCGACGTTTTCAGGAGCGTCTGCCCCATGCACGGCTGCACAACGTCTACGGCCCGACCGAAACCACGGTGATCAACAGCGTCTGGACGCTGGAGCCCGGCGCCGAAGTCCCGGCCCGGCAACTGCCGATTGGCCGGCCGATTGCCAACAACCGCTTTTATGTCCTCGACGAGCGCGATGGGCCGGTGCCGGTGGGCGTTACCGGGCAATTGCACATCGGTGGTGTCGGTGTTGCCCGGGGTTACCTGGGGCTGGCGCAGCTCAGTGCCGAGCGCTTTATCGACAATCCGTTCGTGGCGGGCGATCGTCTTTACCGCAGCGGTGATCTGGCGCGCTATCGCCCGGATGGCCAGCTGGAGTTTCTCGGGCGCAACGACTTCCAGGTCAAGTTGCGCGGCGTGCGTCTGGAACTGGGCGAGATCGAAGCCCGGCTCGAGGCATTTCCCGGCATTCGCAGTGCCGTGGTGCTGATGGTTGGCGAAGCGGCGCAAGAGCAGCGACTGGTGGCCTGTTGTGTGGTCGCCGGAGCCATGGATGAGGCGGCGGTACAGGCTCATCTGGCGCAGACGTTGCCGCGCGCGGTCGTCCCCGGCAATTACCTGTGGCTCGATGCCTTGCCGCTGACCGCCAATGGCAAGGTCGATCGTGCCGCGCTGGTGGCGCTGGCGGATGAAGACAGGGTCAACCGTCAGGTCAACCTCAGCAGCCCGCGCGACCACATCGAACTGACGCTGTACCAGATCTGGAAACGCCTGCTGCTGGTGCCGCAGATCGGCATTCGCGACAACTTCTTCAATGTCGGCGGCACCTCCATCGCCGCCATCAAGATGGCCCACGAAATCAGCCAGGTGTTCGCGGTGGAAATGCCGGTGCGCGTGGTGCTCAGCTACCCGACCATCGAGGCGCTGGGCGGCTGGTTGCGGGTCGGGGCCAACCCGGCGGTGGCGCAGGGCAACCTGATCGAGTTCCGTCGTGGTGCGGGGCAGCGCAATGTGGTGTGCATTCACCCGGCGGGCGGCACGGCGTTCTGTTACCTGTCGCTGGCCAAGGTTCTGCCGGATGAGGCCGGCGTTTACGGGGTGCAATCGCCGGGACTGAATCCGGGGGAGAGCACCGAACCGACGGTTGAAGCGATGGCCGAAGCCTATCTGAGACTGATCGAGCCGCTGGCGGCGCAACCGCTGATCCTCACCGGCCTGTCGTTCGGAGGATTGGTGGCCTATGAAATGGCGCGACGCTTGACGGCCGCCGGACATCGACAGGTGACCGTGGTGCTGCTCGACACCCAGGGCAGCGACGATCCGGGTTTCCGCGAGCAGATCGGCACCGTGGACATGGCCGAGTTCCGCGACAAACTGGTGCGTTTCAACGGCATGTACCCCGGCATCGAAGACGCCCAGGTCGAGCGTTATTTCCATATCTACAACCACAACCGTCTGGCCATGGCCGCCTATGAGTGCGCGCCGCGTGCCGGTCGCGTGGTGCTGATTCAGGCCCGGGAAGATTTCAGCCGGCAGCGGTTGCATGAACTGCGCGGTTTCTGGCGGCGTCGAGCCGGCAGCGGCTACCTGGCAAAACTGGTCAGCGGCGGGCACTGGGACATGCTCGAAAGTGCGGAAATCCATCGGGTCTCGCAGATCATTCGTCATGAGCTGCAACGCTTCGACGCGCAGGAGGCGAAATGATGAATGCAGCCAAAGATATGCCATTGCTCGCGCGTTTTGCCGAACAGGTGCAACGTAATCCGCATGCCCCGGCCATTGTCGACGGGGCACTGACCCTGACTTTCGTGGAACTGGCCAGCGCCAGCGAGCGCATTGCCCGAGGCTTGCGCACACGCGGCGTCGAGCCCGGTCAGTCGCTGGCGTTGTGCATGCCGCGTTGCTGGCAATGGCTGGCGGCGATTCTCGGCGCATTGAAGATCGGCGCCGTGGTTGTGCCACTGGACCGTGCCAGTCCGCGCAAACGCCGGGAGTTGATGTTGGCGGATGCGGCGTGTGTGGGGTTGATTACCCTGGACGAAGAACCTCAGTGGTCGCCTTCATTGTGGCAGTCCAGTGTCGAAGCCTTGCTCGACCAGCCGGATTGTCCGCCGCAAGCATTGGCCAACGAATTCGCCGAGGTGATGTTCCTGTTCTACACCTCGGGCACCACTGGAATTCCCAAGGCGGTGGAAGTCGGCGAGCGTGGTCTGTTACGTCTGGCGCACACCGACAGCTATATCGAGATTCGTCCAGCGGACCGGTTTGCCTGCCTGTCCAACCCGGCATTCGACGCCTGCAGTTTCGAGCTGTGGGCGCCGCTGCTCAACGGCGGTTGCTGCGTGATGATCGCCGACGAAGACGTGCTGGATGCCCGCCGTCTGGCCGAGGTGCTGGAGCGCACGCGAGTCGACAACCTGTTCATGACGGTGTCGTTGTTCAACACCCTGATTGCTGAATGGCCGTCGTGCTTTTCCAGCGTGCGTCAGGTGCTGATCGGCGGCGAGCAGATCAGCGCCGCCGCTGTCCGTACCTGGTACCGGGCGAATCCCGAAAGCCGATGCCGGATCTACAACGTCTATGGCCCTACCGAATGCACTACGTTTGCCTTGTGCTGGCCGATCGACCGCGACTTTGCCGGCGACCTGGCGCCCATCGGCCGACCGCTGCCGGACACCGGTGTGCAGGTGCTGGATGAGCAGCAGCGTCCGGTGCCGGCGGGAGAGGTGGGCGAACTGTATTTGAGCGGCAGCGGCGTCGCCCGAGGCTACCGTAACCGGCCTGAGGAAACCGCCCGCCAGTTCGTGCGATTGCCCGGCATCGACGGCGGCGCGCACGTACATTACCGCACCGGCGATCTGGTGCGGCCCAATGCCGAAGGTCTGATCGAGTACCTGGGCCGGATCGACCGTCAGGTGAAGATTCGTGGTTTCCGCATCGAGCCGGGGGAAGTGGAGCAACGGATTCTGGAGCATCCCGGCGTGGCGCAGGTGTACGTCTGCACCCGGCGCCAAGCGGCGGAGGATCACCAGTTGCTGGCATTCATCGTGCCTCGCGCAGAGCTGGACTATCACGCCTTCGAAACCCATCTGCGGGCGCAACTGGCGCCGTATATGCGGCCGCATCAGTTGTTCCTGCTGGAGCGTCTGCCGCTGACCGCCAATGGCAAGATCGATCGCGACGCCTTGTTGGCTCAGCCGTTGAGCCCATGGCACCCGTCGGTAACCGCCATGGAAAACGATCATGCTTCACCAGCGCTGGGCTGGCTGCTGAATCAGGTCCGCTCGCTGCTCGGTCAACCGAACCTGAGTGCACAGGATGACTGGCTGGGCAGCGGCGGCGATTCGCTCAAGGCCATGCGCCTGCGGTCGGCGATTCGTAACCGTTGGCAGTGCGAGATGGCCCTCGACACATTGCTCAACGAGTCTTTCTCATCATTGGCCGAGCGACTGGTCGCCGAGACGCATCGCGATTCGATCTATCCACCTGCACCCTCGCGCAGTGGCGCCCGCCGCTTGCCCGCCACCGCTGAACAGCGACGCTTGTGGCTGTTGCAGCAACGTTCGCCGACCTCGACCGCCTACAGCGTGCCTCTGATTCTGCATCTGGCGCCCGGCGTCGACGTCGCGGCACTGGGCAAGGCCGTGGACCGCCTGGTGAGGCGTCATCCGGGCCTGCGTACTGCGTTCGCATCGGGGGCCGATGGTCTTGATCAGGTGATTGCCGAGCAGGGGCCGGTCTGTCGCACCTTTGCGCTCGGGCACTGTACCCACGACAACTGGAAGGCCTTTGCGGAGCTGGTCTTCGCTGCGCCGTTCGACCTGACCACACCGAACCTGTTTCAGGCCTGGCTGTTGCCGTTCACCGATGGCAGTTGTCGGTTGTTGCTGAACCTGCATCACATCATCGTCGATGGCTGGTCGGTCAACGTGCTGTTCGACGATTTGATGCAGCTCTACGCGGACGCAGTGCAAGGTCTCGACAGCCCGGAGCCATCGACACGCCTGACGACGCTGGAGTTCGCTCAGTGGCAGCGGCAGTGGAGTGTAGAGCCGCATTACCGCGCCCAGCGTCGCGCCCTGGCCGAGTTGCACCGGCAACGGGAAGAACCGTCCCCCGCGTTGATGCCGATGCGCGCAGTCAGCCCGGACGCGAGGTTGCACCGCGAACCCCTTGGGGCGGTGCGCAGTGCGGCCCTTGAACGGTTCTGCACGCAACAGCGGCTGACCCGTTTCGAGGTGCTGTTCAGTGTCTTCACCTGGAGCCTGTACGCCCTGACCGGAGGCGAGCGGCTGCGGATCGCCAGCCCGGTGGCCAATCGGCCGCTGGCGGAATTCGAGGACAGCGTCGGCATGTTTGCCAACACTGTGCTGATTCCCGCTGCCGTAGACCACGCACTGACCCTGGGCGAACAATTGCAGCGCCAGACCGGTGTCGTGCGCGAGGTGCTGGCACTGCAGGACGTGGCGCTGGCGGATCTGGTCGAAGACCTGCGGCTGTCTTCCAGTGCCGCGCTGTTCGATTTCATGTTTGTGCTGGAAAACACCGATTACGCTGCCCTGGCCGATTCGAACCTGCACGCCACGCTGGAATTCAACGAGCATCTGCACGCCAAGTGCCCGCTCACGTTGTTGATGGTGGGCAGCGGTTCGCAGCTGGAATGCTGGTGGGAATATCAATGCAGCCATTTCGATGCCGGACAGATGAGCACGGTGAATGCGTTGTTCCGTCGGGGGCTGGATCTGTTGCTGGAAAGCCCCATGGCGACTCTCGACAGTCTGCTTGGCCCTTATCGACGCGGTCTGCCGGCAGCCAGTGAAGGGCCGGAAGCCGGGCTGCCGTTCAACACCCTCGCAGACTGGTTCGAGCACCAGGTGCATTGCACACCGCACGCCACGGCGCTGGTTCAAGGTCAGCGCCATCTCACTTATCTTGAGTTGAATGTGCTGGCTGATTCCCTGGCGGCTGCATTGATCGAGCGTCATCCGTTGCCGGCCGCAAGCGCGCCGCTGCACGTGGTGCTGTTTCTCGATGCCTCGGTGGAACACATCATCGCCTTGCTGGCGCTGGCCAAACTCAACCTGACCGCCGTGCCGCTGGATCCCGCTTACCCGACGGCGATCCAGCGTCAGGTGCTGGAGCAGGCGCAGCCGCTTTGCGTTTTGTTCAACGAGGCGACCGCCGCGGTGCTGGAAGGTCTGAACGCGGGACGGTTCCCCGCGCACCGGGTCGATCTGCAAGCCGATGCCGGACCGTTCGAGCGCCCGCGTCATGCCGGCGAACGACCACTGTACACGCTGTTCACCTCTGGCTCGACCGGCACGCCCAAAGGTGTGCAAGTGTCGGAGCGCACCCTGTGCAACCTGTTGCAATGGCAGCGCAACGAAGGGCAGTTGCCGGCGAAGTCGGTGACCCTGCAGTTCTCCATGCTGTCGTTCGATGTGTCGTTTCAGGAGATTTTCAGCACCCTGTGCGGGGGCGGCTGCTATCACCTGATCACACCGCGTTGGCGTCAGGATGCCGAGGCATTGCTGGATTACATGGTCGAGGCGCGGATCGAACGGTTGTTCCTGCCTTGCGTGGCGTTGCAGCATCTGGCGCAAACCGCCGTGGCCCGTGGCATTTACCCATCGGCATTGCGCGAAGTGATCACCGCCGGGGAGCAATTGCTGTGTACCGACGCGCTTCGCCACTGGTTCGGCGCAATGCCGCACGCTTCGCTGTTCAATCACTATGGCCCGACCGAGACCCACGTGGTCAGCGCCTTGCGCTTGCCTGCGGTGCCCCGTGACTGGCCGTTGCGTGCACCGATCGGCCACGCCGTCGGCAATGCCCGGTTGGTGCTGGTCGATGAGTTTGATCGCCCGGTGCCCAATGGCTGTCGTGGTTATCTGTTGGTGGCGGGACCGATGGTTGCCCGTTGTTATCTGGCCGATCCTGCGCTGAACGCCTCGCGGTTTGTCGAGCTGCAAGAGGGGGGCTTGCATTATCGCACCGGCGATCTGGCGTGGGCCGATGCCCGGGGCTGTCTGCACTATCTGGGACGCGATGACCAGCAGATCAAACTCAGCGGTCATCGTCTGGAACTGGGGCAGATCGAAGCGGCGCTGATGCAGATGCCGCAAGTGGTCAATGCGGTGGTGGCGGTTCAGGCCGAACCTGCGCGCCTGATCGCGTGGCTGCAGCTCGACGGTGAACCTGCGACAGCGCAACAACTGGATCGTCAGGTTGCGCAGAGTCTGCCGGCCCATGTGCGGATCGATGAATACCGAAGGATCGACGTCTGGCCGCGCACCCCAAGCGGCAAGATTGACCGCAAGGCCTTGCCGGCGCTGGGCGAGGCGCTGGAGCGGCGCCGTACGCCACAACCGCCGGTGCAATTGACGGCACTGGAAAGACAATTGAGCGAGTTGTTCCGCGAGGTGATCGGTCGTGACATCGAGCCGGAACAAACTTTCTTCGAGGCCGGCGCCACCAGCCTCGGCCTGATGCGTTTGCATGGTCGTTACGCCGACGAGCTGCCGCACAAGGTGACGATGGCCGATCTGTTCGAACACGTCACGGTACGGCGTCTGGCGATGAACCTGTCGACGGCCTCGAGGGCAGCGGTGGAGCGTGTCCGGCAGACCGATGCAGGCCATCAACCGATGGCGATCATCGGCATGTCGGTCAACGTGGCCGGGGCGCAGAACCTGTCCGAGTTCTGGGCGATGGTTCAGGGCAACGGGCTGGGCATCGAACGTTTCGCCGCCGAAGAAGGTCTGGTCGGCGCCCGCAGCCAACTGGCCGGCATGCTCGACTTCGATCCTGAATATTTCGGCATCAGCCGTCAGGAAGCGCGGCTGATGGATCCGCAACAGCGGCATCTGTTGATGGGCTGTGTGCAGGCCCTGCAACATGCGGCGATTGTCCCGTCGGCGGACGGCCCGCGCATCGGCCTGATCGCCAGTTGCGGCGAAACCACGTACTTCCAGCAGATGCTGCGCGAGACCCGCGAAGGCGATTTGCCGGACGGTTTCCAGATGGCGCTGCATCACGACAAGGACTTTCTGGCAACCAAGGCCGCGTATCATCTGGACCTCAACGGCCCGGCCCTGAGCGTGCAGGCGGCGTGCGGCAGCTCGTTGATCGCCGTACACATGGCCAGTTCGATGCTGCGCCAGGGCGACAGTGACGTGATGCTGGCCGCCGGCGTATTGATCGATCCGACCCTGAGCGATGGCTACCGTCATCGCTCGCAGCACATCTTCTCCGCCGATGGCCTGTGCCGTCCGTTCAGCGACGATGCCAGCGGTACCATCGGCGCCAGCGGTTATGGCGTGGTGGTGCTCAAGCCGTTGGCCAGGGCGCGGGCGGAGGGTGACCGGATCTATGCGTTACTCGAAGGCTCTGCACTGAACAACGATGGCCGGGCCAAGATGAGCTACACCGCGCCGTCCGTGGCCGGGCAGAGTGCGGTCATCAGCGAAGCCTTGAGCCGCGCCGGGTTGACCGGTGCAGACATCGGCTACATCGAAGCCCACGGCACCGGCACGCTGCTCGGGGACCCGATCGAAGTCGCGGCGTTGACCAAGGCCTTTGGTGACGCACCGTCCGGCCGTTGCGCGCTGGCCTCGGTGAAAAGCCAGATCGGCCATCTGGGAGCGGCGGCGGGGGTGGTCGGACTGATTCGCGCCAGCCTTGCGGTGTTCCATGGCGTGCTGCCGCCAAACCTTGGGTTTGGACGGATCAACCCGCAGATCGAGCTGGAGCATTCGCCGTTCTACGTACCGACCACGTCGCGGCCCTGGCCGGAAGGGCGGCGGCGTCTGGCGGGTGTCAGCAGTTTCGGGATTGGCGGTACCAATGCCCATGTGATTGTCGGTGCTGCACCCAAGGAGCAGGACGTGACCGAGGAAACGCTGCCTCTGCTGATGATCTCGGCCCATAGCCGAGCACAACTGCTGCGCGATATCGCGGTGATCAGAACGTATCTGCAAGCGCATCCAGAGCAGCACACCGCTTTGCTGCGGCACTTGCAGTCAGGTCGCCGGCAACTGCGCTGGCGCTTCGCAATGGTCTGCCAACCGGGTGACGAAATTCCCTTGCAGCCAACGACGATCAAGGAAATCACCACACCGGGTGGACAATTGATCGCCCGTGATCATTCAGCCCAGGCATTGCTGCAGGCCTGGTACGAAGGTGCCCATATCCAGTGGCAGCAGCGCTCGGCACCGCCGCCCTGGGATTTGTCGCCATCGTCTTTTGATCTTCAGACCTACCGCTTTCAATCCGCTGACGAAATCGTTGCCCCTGTTTCGGCAGGCATCGAGCGGCAACCGCTGGCGCAGTGGTTTCACCAGCGGCAGTGGGTGCGCGTCCAGCGTCTGAGCGTGAAGGCATCGGATGCCAAGCGAGAAACGCTGGTCCTTTGCAGCCATGAAGCGCCCGGCGCGGCATTGCTGGAGCCTTTGCGAGGGGTTTATCGACGTGTGATTCAAGTGCGTGCGGGCAATGGTTTCAAGCACCTCGGCGCAGATTGTTTTGAACTGGATCCGCTGGACACCGAAGCCTTGGGCCGTTTGCTCAGCGAGGTCACAGCATCTGAAACCGGTGAACTCGACTGGCTGCACACCTTGCCGCTGGCGGTATCCGGCGCGGTCAACGAGCCGTCGCTGGATCTGGCGCAATGGGCCTGTCTGGACACGGTCAGTGCGCTGATGCAGGCGTGGGGGCAAACCGCACGCAAGATGCGTCTGCGCCTGTGGTTGATGTCGTGGCAGGCCTGCCCGGTGGATGGCGAGGTCCGACGTCCCGAGCTGGCGGCGCTGGCCGGGGTTACCGAAGTGGTGCCCCAGGAATACCCGGTGCGTTGTCACTGGCTGGACTGGCCATCGCCGCACCTCGATGCGCAGGCCGGGACACTGGCCAATTTGCTCGGGAACCCGACGACGCTGCCTCGGCGGATGGCGGTGCGCGACGGTTTCTTGTGGCAGCCACGCTTGATCGCTCATCCATTGCCGAGTGCGACGACCTCCAGCCTGTTGCCGGAAGACGGCACGTTTCTGGTGCTGGGCGGCACAGGCGGGATCGGTCGAACCCTTTGCGAACATCTGTTGCAGGCCCCAGCACGGCGTGTGGTGCTGCTCTCCCGCCAAGGTGAGCTGCCTGCAAATCTGGTGGCATACACCTCGCGAATCGACTGCCTTCAGGCGGATATCGCCGATCTGTCACGCTGGCCGCAGGTACTCGATCAATTGGCCCGACGCTACGGTCAACTGACCGGGGTGATTCATGCGGCAGGTGTCGGCGCAGGCAGTCTGATTCGCCATCGCGACCCCCGGCAGATGGCCGAAGCGATGGCGGCCAAGACCCGCGGCATGCTGGCGGTCGAAAGCCTGATCGAACAGCTCGCGCCGGGCTTCGTTGTGTATTGCTCATCGATGTCGGCGGTGTTCGGCGGTGCGGGGCATCTGGATTATTCGGCGGCCAACGGCGTGCTCGATGGCTTTGCGCATTACCGTCCGGACACGACCAATGCTTGCCTGCGCCTGGGCATCAACTGGGACATCTGGCGTGACATCGGCATGGCCACGACCAGCAACGGCGGGGACGCTGCGCATCAGGAGCATCTGACGGTCGGATTGTCGGCGGAAGAGGGTTGTCGGGTGTTCGATCTGGCGATGGCCGCGCAGTTGCCGCAATTGCTGATTTCCACTACTGATTTCGACGCGGCGCGGCGCTTCTATCCGGTTCGCCATGGCGCTGTTGTCGCGCAGGTAGACGTGCCGAAGGGCGTGGATCTTTCCGCGCGCTTGCGTGAGTGCCTGTGCAAGTGGCTCGGTGTCGCTGAACTTGGGGACGATGATTCGCTGTACGACCTGGGGGCGGATTCGCTGACCTTGCTGGACCTGATCGATGAACTGCAAGCGGCCACCGGCGAGGTGTTCCAGCTGTCGCAGTTCAGCCACAAGGTCAGCCTGGGCGAGGTGTTGGAACTGGTGGCAGACTCCACGTCAGAGGCCTCAGCAGATGCGTCGCACAGTTGGAACGACGCGGTGCGGATCGATCAGTGGCATGCCGGTGCCGGTCGTGAATGGCTGTATCTGATCCATCCGGTGGGCGGCGATGTTCAGGCCTATCGGGAACTGGTTTCGGCGCTGCCGGCGGATCTTGGCGTGTGTGTGATCGCCGATCCTGCGTTACGCGTGCCGCAGCTTGCGAACATCAGCATCGTCGAGCGGGCGCGCCTGTATCTGGAGGCCATCAAGGCGCACCTTCCGGACGGCTGCGCCTGGCGTCTGGCGGGCTGGTCGTTCGGAGCCTGGGTGGCACAGGCGCTGTGTCATCAGGCCCAGGCAGACGGTTTCAGGCAACCGTTGTTGTACCTGATCGATCCGCCTGCGCCAGATGCTGGAGCGGAACTGGCCGATATCGATGAGCAGACCATCGAGCAGGTGTTCCAGCGTGAGTTCGCCCAGCGCTGGCCCGACGGCGAAGGGCAGACGATGTCCGAAGAACGCCAGGCTTATCTGCAGCGGCTGACGGTGTGCTGCCGCAACAATATGAGCAGCATGGTCGATTTCCTGCCCCCTGCGTTGGTCGCCACACCCGTGTGGATGTTCATCGCCGGACACGCCAACCCTTATGGGCTGGGCAACAACTGGAACCTGGAAGAGCTGCAACGCAACTGGCAGGCCTTGCTCCCGCAGTTGCAGAGCTGGCAAGGGCTCGACACCGATCACTACGGCATCGTGGCGGGCCGTTGGGCGCGGATGCTGGCCGAGGTCATCGGCACGGAGGGGCCGTCGAGATGAATGAGCCGATCTTGATGCCTCGATGGTTGCCGACCTTGGCGCAGGTGCTGTGTGAAGACCGGCCTGAAATTTTGCGTCAGCGGATTCATGGGTTCGAGGACACGCTGTCGCTTCGTCCGATTCATCGTTGGCAAGCCGATGTTGTCGTGCCGATGTTGTGCGAGGCATTGCCGAAACATCGACAGGCGCTGCTCGCGCTGCAAAGCCTGCATCAACGGGCAGCCCTTGGTTTGTCCGGGCGTCAGGGCGAGTGGCGGGCCACCCTCAAACCGGTGTTGCTGGCGCTGTATCGACGGGCCTATGCCTACGACGCGGCTTACGCCCAGGCTCATGCCAGTGCGATGACTTACGGCCTCGCGCCGAGCAACACCGCGATGATCGCCGAGCACTTCGGCGATGCCGAGGCGTTCGCGGTGTATTACGCGCAACTGAATACCGAAGCCAGCGCCACTGCGTTCGCTCAGGCCCATGCCACCGCCAATGTTGAAATCTCGTCCCGGGCCTTCGCTACTGACGACGCGGATGCGTATGCGCAGGTTTGCGCAGCGTCGGCACGGGTTTACGTCTGGGCTTGTGCCCAGACTGACGAACAGCGGCGTGTGCTGTTCAACCATCTTGCAGAAGGGCTGGTCCGGCACCTGCAGTCCCGTTCAACAGGAGAAACGACATGAATGACGCACAGCAGCAATTCGATGTGGTGATCAACGCTCAGGGTCAGTATTCCCTGTGGCCGGCGGGCAAGCCGATGGCCAGCGGCTGGAATGCGGCCGGGATGCGTGGCGAACGTCAGGTCTGTCTGGATTACATCAATGAGCTCTGGATCGACATGCGCCCGCGTTCTCTGCGCGAGCAGTCATCGGCGTCGTTTCAATAAAAAAGGTGAGGGAACATGGATCAGTTGGCACTCAAGGCAATCGAGCGCATCGCCGCAGAAAAACGTGCGCCGTATCAGCGCATCACGGTCGACCGGATCACACCGATCATCGGTGCCGAAGTCGGTGGCGTTGACCTTTCGCAACCGCTGGATGATGAACAGCTTGCGGAAATCCGCCGGGCCTTTCTGGAAAACCATGTGCTGGTGTTCCGCGATCAGCATCTGACGGTTGAGGAACACAAGGCGTTTGGCCGGTTGTTCGGCGAGCTGCGGGCTTTACCGGTGGAGGATATCGACGGCGATGATCCGGAGCTGGTGGTGATCCGCGCCAATGCGCAATCGCGCTACGTCGCCGGGGAAACCTGGCACACCGACGGTACGGCGGACCTGGCGCCGTCCATGGGTTCGATGCTGTACGTCAAGGAGACCCCGGCCATCGGTACCGGCGGCGATACGTTATTTGCCAACATGCACCTGGCGATCGAAATGCTCTCGCCGGCGATGCAGCAGTTCCTCGGCGAGCTGACTGCGATTCACGACGGTGCGATTCCGTGGAAGGGTTACGACGCGCCGGCCAATCTGCCCAGGACTGAACACCCGGTGGTGGTGCGTCACCCGGAAACCGGGCGCAAATCCTTGTTCGTCAATTCCGGGTTCACGTCGCACATCGTGCAGTTGTCCGCCGGTGAAAGCCATGTGCTGCTGAACATGCTGTTCGATCTGGTGGCCCGTGAGCCGTCCCTCAGTTGCCGCGTTCGCTGGGCGCCGAACACGCTGGTGTTCTGGGATAACCGCTGCACCCAGCACCATGCGGTCTGGGATTACTTCCCACACTCGCGCTATGGCGAGCGGGTGACGATTCTCGGGACGCAGCCCAAGGCCTGAAAACATCAGAGGGAGCAATTTGCTCCCTCTTTTTCTAGACGCCGCGACTGATCAGTTGCTCGACAATCAAGTCACCGAACGCGAGATTGCCGTGCAGCGGGTCATCCACTTCGCAGAACGCTTCACGCTGAAAACCCTGCTCATCGTTCGCCGCCTCGCGCACATCAATCAGCTCGACGCCAAGCCCTTGCAGGCGTTCGATCAACAGCGATTGTGCAGCCATGAATACACGCGGGTCGGACAGTTCGGGCACCCGTTGCGGCGGCAGCACGGCGAAGACCTTGAGCTTCAGCGCCAGGGCCTGTTCATGGAA
This sequence comes from Pseudomonas sp. KCJK9016, assembly GCF_046231795.1. Taxonomy (NCBI): domain Bacteria; kingdom Pseudomonadati; phylum Pseudomonadota; class Gammaproteobacteria; order Pseudomonadales; family Pseudomonadaceae; genus Pseudomonas; species Pseudomonas sp. KCJK9016. The sequence continues at coordinate 77,035 of NZ_JBJJMM010000026.1, forward strand.
GGCCAGGGCGGGGCGGGACAAGGTGTCGATGACAGTCTCGAACAACGGTCCGGCGAGAAACCCTTCATCGAACTCACCCTGCGCATTCTGGTAACAGGTCCAGTTCGCGGCGGTGGCCAGATAGTGCAGGCTCAGGCCGATGGTGCTCACCAGCGGCACGCCGACCTTCGCCAGTTGCGGCGCTTGGAGCGTGTCGAGGGCCTGGCGATACAGCCGATCCATCTCGGCTTCGCGAAAGACCACGTCATGCCGGGTCAGGCTGAAGAAATCGATCGCAAAATCCCGACCGGTTCCCAATGGTCCGCCACCGAAAGACAGTTCACGGGCCCGCGCTGCCTTGCCGATGACACCGGCATGGGAGTCACCCAGCAGCAGAAACCTAGGCGTAGTAATCGAGTACGGCGTCTTCACAGACAAGATCCTCGCTGGACACACTAGTGGAGGTGCTCGGCGCCTGCACCGACTGGACGGCTTCAAGTCCGGCAAAGAATTGCCGCATCACGAACGCCACGCCGTCTGGCGTGACTTCTCGCTGGTTGGGTTGGTAAAACGCGCCTTTGAACGGGGTGCCGGTGATGATCTCGTAGGACGGGAAATAGTCGACGTCGGGCAGGTCTTCACACAATTGCCCGGCAACGGCGCGCAGCACCGATTTGGAATAGGTTGTGGCGCTCAGTACATGCTCCCCGGTGGCGGTTGCCGTCAGGGGCACCGGCGAAACGGTGAGCAGCAGGCGCAGTTGCGGGTTGATCGAGCGCATCAATTCCACTGCCCGGACCATGTCGCCATAGGTGTCCATGAAACCGAAATTGCGGAAACGGTGGAGCAGCGGATCAAAGGTTCCGCGCACGGTGCCGGGGCACACCGGATAGATCACAGAGGTCTGGCGATGCTGCCAGGCTTCGGTCAGACCCAGGGTGAAGACGAAAACCCTGGCCCGGCGCAGCCCTTCGCGGATGGCTTCGAGGGTGATCTCCCGCGATTCGGCCAGTGCCTGTTCGCTGGCGAATCCGTCGGGCTCCACGGCGGGGCGGAACGGGTCGAAAAAACGCCCGTCATGAACCCAGGTTTCATCGGGCGGTACGCTGACGCCCAGTGCCCATTCAAGCCATTGGCAGAGCATGGCCGGGGTGTACAGATTGCCGGTGCGGAAGGAAAACACCCCATAGTTGCGGGCCTTCCAGTCAGCCTCGGGCAGTTCGTCCGGGGCGGGCTCCGCGTCCAGCCAGTTCATGCCGCGTTCCACCAGTGCGCGACCGATGTGCTGGGCGAAACAGGAACCGGCGGTGACGATGGCGTCCTTGTTGCCGATTTCGAACAGCGGCGTCCACAGTTCACCAATGTCCGGCGCGGACCTGTCGGCCACGGCGGTACGCCAGAAGGCGCGGGGGGGAAGACATTGATAGGGGTTCACGACGAAAGGCCTCCCTGGCGAGTCGTTGAGCGCAAGGCTCAGCGTATTTGATAGTGATAGATCAGATCGTCGTACCACCGATCACCGATCCGGTAGGCCTGCGGCTCACGACGTGCGAACACAAAGCCGCACTTCTCCAACACCTTGCAGGACGCGACGTTGCCGTCGGTCACGGTCGATTCCAGCGAGTTCAGCCCGATGGCGGCGGCGTAGTCGATGATCGCCTTGCGCGACTCGGTGCCGAACCCCTTGCCCTGATGTTCAGGCAACAGCAGGCATCCGACTTCGGCATGCCCCGGCGACACAATGCGAAAACCGGTCACGCCCAGTTCGTGACCGCTGGCTCTGTCGGTGACCACCAGGCACAGCCAGTGTTCCGACTGCGGATCCCAGGCCGGGAGCCGATGCTCAAACCCCTTGCGCACCTGTTCCTCGGCAATTTCGCCGAATACGTACTGCATGGTTTGTGGTTCGCAGTGCAGTCGAAGGAACAACGGCCAGTCGGATTCGGCCATTGTGCGCAGGTCAAGCCGTTCCGTGGATAGCTCGAGCATCCACCGCTCCTTGCAAGGATGGAAAGGGAGAGGGTTTTTTACTGGGTGTGGAAGGAAAGATCAATGAGTGGATGGGCAGAGAGTGGATGTTGCAGCCGTTGTCGGTGGTGTGGAGAAAAGCGTGCGCGTGCGCAACGCTTTTCTCCGGGTGTGCCGGTCAGCCCGCCAGTGTCGCGTTATCGATCACGAATCGATATTTCACGTCGCCCTTGAGCATCCGCTCGTAGGACGCGTTGATCTGATCCGCGCGAATCAGTTCGATGTCGGACACGATGCCGTGTTCGGCGCAGAAATCCAGCATCTCCTGGGTTTCGGGAATGCCGCCGATCATCGAGCCGGCAATGGTGCGGCGCTTCATGATCAGGTTGAACACGTTCGGCGATGGATGCGGCGAGGCAGGGGCGCCGACCAGTGTCAGGGCGCCGTCACGCTTGAGCAGCACCAGGAACGCATCGAGATCGTGCGGGGCGGCGACGGTGTTGAGGATGAAGTCGAAGCTCTTGGTGTGCGCGGCCATCTCTTCGGGATTGTGCGACACAACGACCTCATCGGCCCCCAGGGCTTTCGCCGCTTCACGCTTGGACTCCGACGTAGTGAAGGCCACCACATGCGCGCCCATCGCATGGGCCAGTTTGATACCCATATGACCCAGACCACCGATGCCGACCACGCCGATTTTCTTGCCCGGCCCGGCGTTCCAGTGACGCAGCGGCGAGTAAGTGGTGATGCCCGCACACAGCAGCGGTGCGACGGCGGCCAGTTGCGCTTCCGGGTGGCGGATACGCAGTACGTAGCGCTCATGCACCACGATGTTTTGCGAGTAGCCGCCGAGGGTCCAGCCGGGGGCGTCCGGGGTCGGGAAATTGTAGGTGCCGATCATGCCGTCGCAATAGTTTTCAAGGCCGGTTTCGCAGTCCTCGCAGTGTTTGCAGCTGTCGACGATGCAACCGACGCCGACCAGATCGCCGACCTTGTAAGCGGAAACGTGAGCGCCGACCGCCGAAACGCGGCCGACGATTTCGTGTCCCGGTACGCAAGGGAATTGCGTACCGGCCCACTCCGATCGCACCTGGTGCAAGTCGGAGTGGCAGATGCCGCAGAAGGCGATGTCGATCTGGACGTCGTGGGCCGCCGGGGCGCGGCGATGGATCTGCAGGGGCTCAAGGGGTTTGTCGCCCGCGTGGGCACCGTAGGCTTGTACAAGCATGGGAACGTCCTCGATGGATCTTTCGGTGGGCCATCTTCCCGTCCTGTGCTTGGCGTCTGATAGTGCATTGCTGTGGATTACTTGCCTGATTCTGTTCGCAATTGAACCGTCCGCTTTGGCTCAAACGCTGACGAGCAAGATCCGGACACACAATCCGCTCCGTCTGACCTCGTCAGAAAAACCCAACCGGATGCTGGCTCCCGAACGGTCGGCAATCGCTCTGACGATGGACAGGCCCAGTCCCGACCCCGATTCCCCAGTGCCCAGACTGCGATAGAACGGATCGAATACACGCGCCTGTTCATCCAGCGGAATTCCGGGCCCGGTATCGCTGACTTGCAGGATCACCGCCGTTTGCTCGCGGGTGACTGAAAGATCGATACGCCCGCCGGGCGGGGTGTAGCGAATCGCGTTGTCCACCAGGTTGCGGATCAGGATCAGCAGGTCGGTTTCGTTGATGCAGACTTTTACGTCTTCGCCGCTTTCGACACCGATATCGATGTCCTTGCGTTCAGCCAGTGGCAACAGGTCCTCCAGAACCTGTCGGTAGATGCGCAGGACTGAAACGGTTGTCGGTGCTGCCTGGGTATTCGACTGCGCGGCAGCCAGCGTCAACAGTTGATCGATCAGATTTCTGCTGCGTTCGATACCTCGGCGCAACGGCAACAGGCGCTCGCGGGCCGGTGAGGGCATATCGGTGGCGGCCAGTCGTTCGGCCTGCAGGGACAGGGCGGTCATCGGCGAACGCAGTTCGTGGGCGGCATCGGCAACGAAGCGCCTTTGGGTTTCCACGGACTGGGCGACGCGACCGAGCAGGCGGTTGATGGCCACCACAAACGGCCGGATCTCGCTCGGCACATGGCTTTCGTCTACCGGGTGCAGGGACTGTTCGTCACGCTGGTCGATATCGGCCGAAAGCGTGGCGATGGGGCGGAACATTTTGCGCACCAGGTCGCCCACCACCAGCAACAGCACTGGAAACAGGATCAGAAACGGCAACAGGCTGCGCCAGGCACTTTCGCGGGCCTCTTTATCGCGAATGCCGGACTCCTGAGCAACGATGATGCGCTCGCCACGGGTCGTGGTTCTGACCAGCACGCGAAAGTCTTCGCCGGTCACCTTCAAGGTCGACAGGCCATCGGGCAGATTCGTGGGGAAGGGCAGTGGCAGCGAGGCGTCGTCGTTGCCGACCGCTTGGCTGCCGTCGGCCAGGTATTGCACGATGACCCGGGATTCTTCGTTGTCGTCGCCCACAGCCTGAGCGGCGGGATAGTGCAGGGCCATTTGCTGACGGTCGTAAAGTGCTGCGACCTGGCGCAACGTCTCGTCCTGCATTTCGTGGGCCTCGTCCAGTGCCGAGATGAATGCGAACCCGGCGGCCAGCAGCGCGACGACCAGAATGGCCATTGAAAGCGTGAGCGACAGTCGCAGCTGCACCGAATCCTTCAAGCGCCTTTTGAAACCATCCATCCCATTCCCCTGACGTTCTTGATGACGTGGCTGCCGAGTTTGCGTCGCAGGGCGTGAATCAGAAACTCCACCGCGTTGCTTTCTACTTCATTGCCCCAGCCATAGAGCCGGTCTTCCAGTTCACTGCGCGAGAGGATCGCCCCGGGCCGGATCAGCAGGGCCTGCAACAGGGCGAATTCGCGGCTGGACAACTGCACGTCCGGTTTGTCCGCGGTCGAGGCTTGCTTGGAAAGCAGATCGAGGGACACCACGCCGTTGTCGAGCACAGACAATGCCGTCCCGCCCTTGCGTCGCAGCACTGCGCGCATCCGCGCCAGGAGTTCGGCCATGTCGAAGGGCTTGAGCAGGTAATCGTCAGCACCGCCGTCGAGGCCGCGCAGGCGATCATCGAGGCCGTCGCGGGCGGTGATAATGAGCAGCGGCACCGGGTTGTTGCGAGTGCGAATGCTGTCGAGCACGTCCAGCCCGTCCTTGCCGGGCAGGCCGAGGTCCAGCAGCACCAGGTCGTAGTGCTGGGTGTCCAGCGTGGCGAGTGCGGTGAGTCCGTTTTTTACCCAGTCGGTGGCGTAGCTGGCGTCGTTCAGCGCGCTCTGGATGGCATCGCCGATCATCGGATCGTCTTCAACCAGTAATATCCGCATCACCCGCTCCCCAAAAAAATAGCGCGACGGGCAGGGCCGTCGCGCTTGTATTGAAGCATCTGTGCAAAGGTTTGTCCGGCCCGGATCAGGCGTTGCCCTTCAGCGAGTCGAAGGCCTTGAGCAACTCGTCCATCCGCGCCTTGCAGTCTTTCTGCTGCGGGGCGCTGGCGCGCAAGGTGTCGAGCGAGCGGTCGATGGCCTTGTCCAGCATGTGCCAGTCGCCGGCGGCACGGGGTTTGATCCCGGCTTCGGCCGAGTCCCAGGCGGTTTCCAGATCCTTGATCCGGGCCTTGGCGCCGGGCAGATCGTTTTTATCGACCAGGGCAGCTACGTCGGCCGCGATGTTGCGGAACTCGGACAGATCCCCCAGTTTGGAGGCGGCCTGGCCTTGTGTGCTGACGGCTCCTGCAGCGGCGTTTGCAGCAGGCTTGTCCGCCGGTTTCGAGCAGCCGGCAGCAATGCTCAGCAGGCAGATGGACGAGACAATGGCGACGTGACGAATGATGGTTTGAATCTGGCGCATGATGATTCCTTGATGAAAGTCTGAAGGTTTACTGAGTGATGGCTTTGCGATTGCCGACGCTGATCTGCGCGACGGTGACCAGCAGGACAATGACGCAGAGGAAAATCGCACTGGTCCAAGTGGCGCCCATGCCGAGTCCGCCGTAGGTCTTGGCCTGGGTCAGCAGGTCACCGAGAGAGGCACCGAAGGGGCGGGTCAGGATGTAGGCGATCCAGAAGGTCAGCACGGTGTTGGCGCCCATGCGCCAGGCGAGCAGGGTGGCCGCGATCAAGGCACCGAAGATCACTGCACCGAGGGTGAAGCCCAGGCCCAATGCTTCAGTCGCCAGGTCGCCGGCGGCGGTACCCAGGGCAAAGGTACAGAGCACCGTGGCCCAATAGAACAGCTCCCGGCGCGGGGTGACGATTTCGCGAATCGACAGGCTGCGTTCGGTCCGGAACCAGATCAGGAAATTCACCACCAGCAACACGGAGAACACCACCGTGCTGGTGTAGAGGCTGACGTCCAGCATGTCGGTCAGAATGTCGGTGATTTGCGTGCCGACGATGCTCACCAGCACCACCGTCAGCCAGTAGATCCAGGGGGTGTAGGCCTTGGTGCGCATCTGGCAGAACAGCGCGATGGCCAGCAGCGCAGCCATGCCGAGGCTGGTGGGGCCGGCGCCGAAACCGGCGTCCACGGCCAGAAAGTCGGCACCGGTTTCGCCCACGGTCGTGGACAGGATCTTGATTACCCAGAAGGACAGCGTCACTTCGGGCACTTTGTTGAGCCAGTCGGCTAGGGCGGGGTTCATGGGTGGATGGCCTCTCCTGGGCAGCGCTGAATGTGCGCAGGAGAGACGGTATCCAGTGAAACTTAGCTGAGCCTGAGGGGCACGCGATGGTTAGCGCAGCGGCACGTAAATATCCGTTTGCCACTGCTCCTGCGGGATCTCGGGGCTGATGCTCAAGTACTCGAAAAACAGCGGGTGATCGCGCAACTCTTCGCCGCTGGCGGGCAGCCAGTCGCGATAGACCGGGTAGATGCTTTCGCCGATGTGGTCGGTGGGGCCCACATGACGCACCACGGCGCAACGCCCCGCAGGGATATCGAGTTCACCCACGTTGAACTCATTCGGCGCCACGGCTTCGCGGATTTCGCCGCAGATCGCAAAATGAAAGTCTTCCGGCGGCGTCGTATCGGGGTTGCCGTAAGGGATTCCGAATGTGCGGCTCGAGGCCACCGGTGACTGCCCGCTCTGCTGACGCCACTGGATGAAGCGTTGCACGCTTTGATTGACAAGGCCGGGAGGCCCACGGTGATCGAGTGCAGCGACCTGGACTCCGGGGAAATCGACAATTCGTACCTGCATGGCGATGCTCCTTGAAAAGTGAGGAATGGCGAAGACCGTGTGCCAGACGCTCCAGTCCGGAGCCTTGCGAAATGCCCCCGGCGAGGTGCCGAAGTCGCGCTTGAATGCCCTGGAAAACGCTTCCGGGCTTTCGAAACCGGCATCGAACGCCGCGTCCATCACCGAATGGTCGGGCAGGGTGGTCAGACGGTGCGCAGCCCGACGCAGGCGCATCAGTTGCACGTAGCGCGAGACGGGCACGCCGACGTATCCCGTGAACTGCCGGTGAAAGTGGAACTCGGAGAAGTTCGCCACCTGGCTCAGCGCTTTCACCGACAGGTCACCCTCAAGGTTGGCGTCGATGTAGGCAAGTACGACGGTGAAGCGCTTCGCGTAGGCAGAATGCATCGGTGTGTCGGGCACGGCGTGAAGCTCCTGGAATAACGGTCGGCCCTAGAATCGTCGAAAGCGGCGTATCGATACCTAGCCGGACTTGCTCAGGGTTGACCTCTTCAGGCATTACAGCCGAACGCCCCTTCACCAATCAATCGCGCGCTTGAGCGACGATTGCAAAGTTGCCCGGTGCTTTCTCCAGCAATCCAAGGAATCGCACCAGATCCACCGTGCTGCCATCGACCTTCAGGTCTTTCGAGGTGAGGGCATCCTTGAACCCCGCCGTACCGCCCAGCAGTTGCACGAAAAGATCCTTGGTGACGCTCAGCGTGGCGTTGGCATTGTTTGCCGGCGCACCCCGGCGAAAGTGCAGGACGGCGTTCTCGATCCACAGCACGAACGATTCCTGCGTGTCGGTCAGTTGCAGATTGAAGGTCCAGTTCTTGCCGTCCGCCGCAGGCCCGTCGAGGCTGGCGGCCATGGCTTCGAGGAAGCGTTCGGTGGGTGTCTGCTTCATCAGCTCGATCAGGTCCGAGCGGCGCACGCCTTTGTCCGGCGGGCCGTTGCGCAGTTCCTGGGCGGCGGTCAGGTAGCTGTTGCGCCAGGTGGCTGACTCCGACTGATAGCCCAGCTGTTCGTAAGTTCTGGCCAGCAGTTCCTTGGCGGCCTTGTCGTCGGGCTGGTCGAGGACGGCTTGATCCAGCAGCTCGGCGACCCAGCGGTATTCGCCTTTGTCATAGGCCACGCGTGCGGCCTCGAGCACTTTGGCGTTGCCGCCCATCAACTCGACGTAGCGTCTGGCGGACTCCCTGGGGGGCAGCGGATTCAGATGCGCCGGGTTGCCATCGTAGGCGCCGAGGTACATCTGGTAGATCGCCTTGACGTTGTGTCGCACGTCGCCGTAATAGCCGCGGGTGCCGAAGTATGAGGATAGAGACTCAGGTAACTGGATCTTCTCGGCGATTTCGTCGGGTGTGTAGCCGGCGTTCATCAGACGCACGGTCTGGTCGTGCATGTACTTGTAGACATCGCGGTGCTTGGTGATGAATTCGCGGATGCGCTCGTTGCCCCAGACCGGCCAGTTGTGCTGGCCGAAATAGACTTCGGTGTCGCCCAGTTCATCGAGGGCGATCTGGGCGTAGTCGGACCAGCGCAATGCGTCACGAACCTTGGCGCCACGGATCGGCAACAGATTGTGCATGGTTTGCGCCAGCAGTTCCGCGCCGCCATAAGCCTTGCGCTCAGGGATCGAGAAGGTCAGTTCGGCCGGGGCTTCGGCCCCCGGTATGTTGTGGAACACGAAGGTCACGCCGTCGAGCACCAGCTCCTGCTTCGGCTGATCGATGATCTGCGTCGGCGCCAGAATGCCGATGCTGCCGTAGGCGACGTTTTTGCCCAGCCCGGTATCCACCATGCCGGTTGCGCCCGGCCTCAGATTCTTGCCGAACTGATACATCGAACGGCGCGACATGGCGGGGCCCGCCAGCACGTTTTCGCTGGTGGCTTCCTCCATGAACCCGGCAGGGGCCACCACGGGAATCTTGCGCTCGGCGACTTCCGCGACCGAGGTAATGCCCAGTACGCCGCCGAAGTGGTCGGCATGGTCATGGGTGAAGATGATGGCAGTCACGGGTTTGTCGCCCAGTTGCGCGCGGGCAAAGGCCAGGGCAGCGGCGGCGGTTTCTTTCGAGGTCAGCGGGTCGACGACGATCCATCCGTTCTTCCCCTCGATCAGTGTCATGTTGGCGATGTCAAAACCGCGCAACTGATAAATGCCATCAGTGACCTTGAACAGCCCGATCTGCGCGTTGAGCATCGCGTGGCGCCACAGGCTGGGGTTGACCGTGGCGGGGGCCTTGCCCTCGATGAACCGGTACGCGTCGAAGTCGATCAGCACTGTGCCGTCGGAGCCGAGGATCTGGCCGGTCGGGCGGGCGACGAGACCGCGCTGGGCGTCTTCCATGTCCCGAGCGTCGTTGAGGTTCAGGCCCTTGATTGAGGCTTCTATCACCGCCGCAGTCGCGGGTGTCGCTTCGCCGCTGGCAACGCTGGGCGGTTTGTCACAGCCGGCGAGGGAAACCAGCGTCAGAGCGATCAGTGTGTGAAAGGTCGGTCTCATTCTTGTTGTTCTCCGAGGATCGATTGATCAGAGAGTAGGGAGGCGGGCGCGATGTATCCAATGCATTGTTTACATCCGGCCAATGCGTGGCTAGCATCGGTCAGATGGAGCTTAAACGACTCACTCACCTGCTGGCCCTTGCCGATGAACGCCATTTCGGCCGCGCCGCCGAACGCGTGCACCTGAGCCAGCCGGCTCTGAGCCGCAGCATCCAGGCACTGGAAAGCGAAACCGGTCAGCGTCTGTTCGACCGGGACAGTGGTGACGTACGCCCGACGCCGGCGGGGGAATTTCTGATCGAGCGGGCGCGGCGGCTGCTGTTCGATGCACGCTCGCTGGAGCGGGACCTGGCGCTTTACGGCGATGGCCGGCTCGGCAGCCTCGCGTTCGGCGTCGGACCATTTCCGGCGGCGATGTTGATGCATCAGGTCGTGCCTCGGTTGCGCCGGGAATATCCGGAAGTCACCCTGCGGGTAGAGGTCAATAACTGGCAGATTCTTGAAGCCCGATTGCGGGACGAGGCAATCGAGTTTTTCGTCGCGGACATTCGTAACTTCTCCGCTGAGTCCGATCTGCGGATTCAGTCGCTGGGCCAGGCTTCGGCGGGTTTTTTCGTCAGGCCGAAACATCCACTGGCCGGACGCCAGGTGACAATGAGAGATCTGGAAGCCTACGGCATCGCGACGACGCGCCTGCCGACCGTGGTCAAGGACGAGACGGCACGAACCCTCGGTATCTCCACTCGCCAGGCATTGCCTCTGGCGCTGGAGTGTGACGACGTGGCTTTGCTCAGGACGGTGGCCTGTTCCACGGATACGATCCTCGGCGTGATTCACGGCGCCGTGGCTGAAGACCTGCGCATTGGCAAACTGATCGAACTGCAGGTCGTGGATCGGCCTGGATTGCATTCCGAAATCGGTGTCGTCAGCCTGCCCAACCGCAGCCGGTCGCCGACGGCTCGCTGCGTGATCGACGCCATCGTCGACGAGATGGCGCAGCGCAACGTCTCGACCTGAGCGGCGCTCCGGTCGGCGGCCAAAACGCCAAAGCACAAGACTTCCCGCTCAAAAACCGGATAATGGCGGCCATTCTGTTCAGCTCGCTATTCTGGTAGTCCCCCATGGAAATCAAGGTCAACTTTCTCGACAACCTTCGACTTGAAGCCAAGTTCGACGACTTCACGGTGGTGGCCGACCAACCGATCCGCTACAAGGGCGATGGTTCGGCGCCGGGGCCGTTCGATTACTTCCTGGCCTCGTCGGCGCTGTGTGCGGCGTACTTCGTGAAGCTGTATTGCGAAACCCGCAACATCCCGACCGATAACATCCGCCTGTCGCAGAACAACATCGTTGACCCGGAGAATCGCTACAACCAGATCTTCAAGATTCAGGTCGAGCTGCCGGCAGACATCTCCGACAAGGACCGCCAGGGCATCCTGCGTTCCATCGACCGTTGCACCGTGAAGAAGGTGGTGCAAGCCGGCCCCGAGTTCGTCATTGAAGAAGTGGAAAACCTCGACGCCGACGCACAGGCACTGTTGATGCCGGGCGCCAATTCGAGCACCAGCACCTGCATTCCGGGCAAGGATCTGCCACTGGAGCAGACCATCGCCAACATGTCGGGCATCCTCGCCGACCTCGGCATGAAGATCGAAATCGCTTCGTGGCGCAACATCGTGCCGAACGTGTGGTCGCTGCACATTCGCGACGCGCACTCGCCGATGTGCTTCACCAACGGCAAGGGCTCGACCAAGGAAAGCGCACTGGCTTCGGCGCTGGGCGAGTTCATCGAGCGCCTTAACTGCAACTTCTTCTACAACGATCAGTTCTGGGGCCTGGATCTTGCCAGTGCGCCGTTCGTGCATTACCCCGACGAGCGCTGGTTCCAGCCGGGCCGCAACGATGAGCTGCCAACCGAAATCCTCGACCCGTATTGCCTGAGGATCTATAACCGTGACGGCGAGCTGCGCGGCTCGCACCTGATCGACACCAACTCGGGCAATGAAGAACGCGGCATCGTATCGCTGCCGTTCGTGCGCCAGTCGGACGGCGAAGTGGTGTACTTCCCGTCGAACCTCATCGAAAACCTGTACCTGAGCAATGGCATGAGCGCCGGCAATACGCTGGCCGAAGCCCAGGTGCAATGCCTGTCGGAAATCTTCGAACGTGCGGTGAAACGCGAAATCATCGAAGGCGAATTCGCGTTGCCGGACGTGCCGCAGGAAGTATTGGCCAAGTACCCGGCGATCATGGCGGGCATTCAAGGCCTGGAAGCCCAGGGCTTCCCGGTGCTGGTGAAGGATGCGTCGTTGGGCGGCGAATTCCCGGTAATGTGCGTCACGCTGATGAACCCGCGCACCGGCGGTGTGTTCGCCTCGTTCGGCGCACATCCGAGCTTCGAAGTGGCGCTGGAGCGCAGTCTGACCGAGCTGCTGCAGGGCCGCAGCTTCGAAGGCCTGAACGATCTGCCGCAGCCGACCTTCGAAGGTCACGCGGTCACTGAGCCGAACAACTTCGTCGAGCACTTCATCGACTCCAGCGGCGTGGTGTCGTGGCGCTTTTTCAGCGCTCAGGCGGAATACGAATTTGTGGAGTGGGACTTCACCGCTCAGGGAGAAAACTCCAATGCCGAGGAGGCCGAAACCCTGTTCGGCATCCTCAAGGGCATGGGCAAGGAAGTGTACATGGCGGTGTACGAGCACATCGGCGCCACCGCTTGCCGCATCCTGGTGCCGGACTACTCGGAAATCTACCCGGTGGACGACCTGATCTGGGACAACACCAACAAGGCGCTGTTCTTCCGCGAAGACATCCTCAACCTGCATCGCTTGAATGATGAAGAACTTCAGTCGCTGGTCGAGCGCCTGGTGGAAAGCGAACTGGACGACTACACCGACATCACCACGCTGATCGGCATCGAGTTCGACGACAACACCGTGTGGGGTCAACTGACGATTCTGGAACTGAAACTGCTGATCTGGCTCGCCCTGGGGCAGATCGAGGAGGCTAAAGAGGCGGTAGAGATGTTCCTGCAGTACAACGACAACACCGTCGAGCGGGGTCTGTTCTACCAGGCCGTCAACGGGGTGCTGGAGATGCAACTGGACGAAGATCTGGAACTGGCCGACTACGAAGCCAACTTCCGCCGCATGTTCGGTAACGAGCGGATGGATGCGGCGATCGGCTCGGTGGACGGCAGCGTACGCTTCTACGGTTTGACGCCGACCAGCATGAAGCTCGAAGGCCTCGACCGCCACCTGCGACTGATCGACAGCTACAAGAAGCTGCACGCGGCCCGGGCCGGCGTGAAGACTTCGTAGCGCTGACAGCGGCAATAAAAAAGCACCTTCGGGTGCTTTTTTGTTTTTAAGATGGGCGTCTGCCGCAAGGAGCATTGCAATGGATCTTAAGTTCAGTCACGTCGATGTACTGGTCAACGACCTTGAAGAGGCTTGCGCTTACTATGCGCAGATTCTACAGGCCAGAATTTCCCGAATCCTCGTCTGGGAGCGCGGCGGTCTGCACGTTCGCTACGCGATAGCGCTGATTGGTCAGGAGCGCTTCATGCTGGTCCAGCCGTTGGCAGGGAATCTCAAGCATCTGCTGGATTCGTCGGGAGAGGGGATGATCTACCGTCATTGCTACTCGACACCGGACATCGAAAAGGCCTACGACGAACTGGTGCTCGCCGGCGTGCAGCCAGAAGACGAAAACGGCCAGCCACTGGAACGCGTCAATCTGCAATCACCGTCAGGGACACGCATCATCTGGCTGCCCAAGCGCTTCGGACATTTCTCCATCGAGATTCTGGAGGCACAAGCGCTGGAGGCGTTTATCGGGGCCGCGTTTGCCTGAGGTAAATGTGGAAGACAGCCTTGGAATTGGCCAGCGCGCCCTCATAACAATGACCACCTCCAATATCCCGAAGGGAAGGACAAATCATGACCAGCCAAACCGAAACTGCCATCCTCGCCGGTGGCTGCTTCTGGGGCATGCAGGACCTGCTGCGGCGCTATCCGGGGGTGCTGAAAACCCGTGTCGGGTACAGCGGGGGCGATGTACCGAATGCCACCTACCGCAACCATGGCAACCACGCCGAAGCCATTGAGATCATTTTCGACCCAGCGGTGATCAGCTATCGGCAGATCCTCGAGTTCTTCTTCCAGATTCACGACCCGACCACGCCCAACCGTCAGGGCAACGACCTGGGCCCCAGCTACCGTTCGGCGATCTATTACCTCAACGAACAACAGCGCGACATTGCCGAGGACACTGCCGCTGACGTCGACGCCTCGCGCCTGTGGCCGGGGCGGGTGGTCACCGAAATTGAACCGGCGGGTCCGTTCTGGGAAGCCGAGCCCGAGCATCAGGACTACCTTGAACGTATTCCGAATGGCTACACCTGCCACTTCATTCGTCCCAACTGGAAGCTGCCGAAGCGCGCTTGAGGTCGTGTAGGTTGGGTCCTCATGGAGAGCGAGGCCGTTCCATCTTTGAGAATGAAACGGCCCCGTTTTTTGTCTGCCCTCTATGACGGGCTCATATCCAACGCCGTGGAATCAGCAACCGCTTGAATAACCGACCTCTCGTCGACTGATGGCAGCTTGTGCCGTTTCGGGTGTTTACTGCTAGTCAGGTTCCGCATGGCAGGAGAGCAGCATGATCAACCAAGAGCAGATGGCTCCAGAGACGAAAGGTGTTGCAGTGGAAATGCTTGCAACGATTGACCTTGGGCCGGAAATCGAGGGGATGGCGGGGCGCCTGCTCCGTATGCGGATGGTGACCATTGAGCCGGGAGGCGTTTTCGGGCCTGTCCACAACCATAAAGACAGACCGGGTGTCGTCTATATATTGCAGGGAACGATAACGGATCATAGAAATGGCGTCGCTACGGACTACGGACCGGGAGTGGGTTGGCCGGAGGACCGGAACACCACACATTGGCTCGAGAACCGCGGAACGGTGGCAGCAAGGGAAATTTCGATCGATATCGTCAGGCAAACGCGGTAGCTGGAGTGCTTACGTTCAAACGGCGGACTCACGCCAGTCCAAGGAGCCGAATTGGAGCAGATCAGAATTTTGAGGAATAGGGGGTTGACCACCTGTTTCAATCCTGTATTATTCGCCTCCCGCTAGCGAGCATCTTGATGTTGCAGCTAGCGCAAGTGATTGATTTTATTGAAGAAGTTTTAAGGATTCTGAAAATAATCACTTGACAGCAAATGAGGCTGCTGTAGAATGCGCGCCTCGGTTGAGACGAAAGCTCTTAGCCAAACGCTCTTTAACAACTGAA